>CADCQC010000397.1 GCA_902803455.1 uncultured Prevotellaceae bacterium | reverse complement strand
TTTTTCCCAGAACGCATCCGTAATACCCTGTCTAAAGAAAACCACCAATATCTTGACGGCTCGTATTCTGTTACCCCATGCCGGATCTCTCACCGGCACGGCTTCCTGTACTACTTCTCTGTCTTCATGTAAACCTGTCAAAGAACGATCTCTCGTGTGCTCGGCGGGGCAAGCCCGAAAAGCGGATGCAAAGGTAGGAAATGCAAGGCAAACATCCAAACTTTCCGAGGAAAAAATCACCGGAAACGCGAAAAATTTCGGCTTTCTTGACAAAGATCAAGTCTTAGGAGGGAAAAATGGGGAAAACAACGCGAAAAAACGGGGAAACTGTCAACAAACAGTAGAATACCGATTGTCTGCAATTTTCATCATACGCCATTCACATCATGTGAGCATATACATTATTATAATATATTATACACAACATTTTTTATATTGTTATACTCAACCAAGCGTGTAAGGCCAACAAGCAATCAGTGCAGGCATATTCTGGCCAATCAGACCGTCTTTAAATTAACTGATAGCAAAAAAACATCAGGACCACACAGAAGTGCAGCCCTGACGAGATAAAAATGTTATAACCTATAAGATCTACTTAAAGATTTACTCGTTTTCCGGAGCCTGATCAATCAGTTCCATGAACTGGTCGAGTTTCGGCGTGATGATAATCTGTGTGCGGCGGTTGCGCTGCTTACCAACTTCAGTATCGTTATCAGTCAAAGGATTGTACTCACCACGTCCACCAGCAGTCAGGCGTTTGGGATCGACACCGAACTTATTTTGCAGATACTGCACGACACTCGATGCACGCAGACAACTGAGGTCCCAGTTGTTGCGGATATTCTCACGTGTGATGGGCACGTTGTCGGTGTTACCTTCCACGAGCACATCATAGTCTTTGTAGTCGACAATGATTTTAGCAATTTTGCTGAGTGTTTCCTGAGCCCTGTTATTGATCTCGTAACTGCCGCTCTTATACAGCATATTGTCGGCCAAAGAGATATAGACCACTCCTTTGAGCACTTGGACATCGACCTCTTTCATTTCCTCCTTGCTCAAAGAACGAGTAAGATTGTTGGTCAGCACCATATTGAGAGAATCGCTTTTACTTTTCACCTCCACGAGATGACGGATATACTGGTTGGACTCATTGATCTGGTCGACCAGTTTCTCAATGCTCACATTATTCTGACTGGCATTGCTAAGGCTCTTGTCGAGAGATTTCTGGATACTTCTATAGTCTTTCTTAGCCTGGGCCAATTGCTCCTCAAGACTCTGTACACGTGCGACACTGGCAGCAAGTTGCTCCTTGTTTGCCGCAAGTTGCTCCTTCACGTCTTGGTAATTACTGGTAAGCGTGCGGTTTTCACTTTGGCAATTGAGTAAATCTTTCTTGCTGACACAACTGCTCATCATCAGGCAGATGGCTGCCAAAGAGAGCAAAAAAATGTTTTTTCTCATAAAATATACAATTAACATGAAACGTTTTAGACCTTTTTTATTTTAATGAAATCAGGTTTCTACATAAAAGACGGAAAAATCGATGATTTGTTTGACTGCATTAGAAAAAATTAACCTCCACGGGCATTTTTAAAGAATATTAACGTGAAATCATTAAAAACAGATGATACATGCCGTCAGATAAACACTCAGTTCCACCAACAGGAACATGGCTCCACAACAGTCACCCGTATATCCTTTAAGCGTATGCCATATTTTCAAATACAGGAAATACATCACCAGACAGGGTATGAACATCAGCAACTCCCAAGCCATGAGTATCTGTCCTCCGAAGAGCACCAGAGGGATACAAGGCAACAGTCCCTGTACAGCGAGCAGAATACCCCCAGTGACACTGATCTTCCGGTAAACGACCCCTGATTTGGCTTCATTCTCATTACGAGCATAAGGCATCATCTGCACAATCTGCCCGGCCAACATCTTGGAAAACGGATCTGCAGCCAACACCACGAGAGCCGCCGTCAGAGGAGGCAGATGCGTGAGAGAAAGAAAGAGCAGACCAAAGTAAGCGATCAACGCCAATACACCATAAGTGCCGATACGTGAGTCTTTCATAATGACCAGGACACGTGCTCTGTTGTTTCCTCCGCCTCCGAAACCATCAAAGAAGTCAGCCAGCCCATCTTCATGAAGTGCCCCCGTCAGCAACAGTCTCACGATAATGGCCACAGCCACGGCAAGCGTATAAGGCATGACCATCTGTCCACCATAGATCACAGCCGCCATCACCCCACCAGTGAGCCATCCCACCAACGGCCAATATTCCACGACCGCCCGATAACACTCTTTGGGAGGTTGGTAAAGACGCCAGAATGGAAGTCGTGTAAAGAAGATCAAGGCTGCCCAAGCATTCTGCCACCATTTGGTGTTGTTAAGAGGTATTTCCATATGATTTAACGTGATGTTTGATGATTTGCCGACGGCGGCAGTTCTCCCTTGATGACAACAGGGATGCCACTCACCATCAAGATGACTGTGTCGGCCAAAGATGCCACATATTGATTCATCCATCCTTCGAGATCGGTGAAACGACGCTGGACGGCATTGTCACTCACCCCTCCACTCCCGATCTCATTGGTCACGAAGATAAATGTGGCCTCCTGTGACGTGAGCAAGTCGAATTCATTTTTCACTTTTTGAAGGACCATCTCCACATCGGGCAGTTGCGCTCCATCCTTACTGTCATCGAAGAAGAAATTGGTGCACCACAATGTGATGCAGTCGATGAGCACGGTCCTTCCAGTGAAGTCATGCCTGCTCAGCCATTTCTCCTCCTCGATGTTGGTCCAGCAGTTTCCACGTCGTTGCTGATGTCGCACCACCCGCTGTCTGAACTCCTCATCCCACACGTGGGCAGTAGCGAGATAGACAGGAGAATCCGACATTTTCAGAGCCAGCTGTTCAGCGAAAGCACTCTTTCCAGAGCGCTGTCCACCTGTTATCAAGATAATTTTGTTCATATTTTTATCCAAAAAAGGAAAGTCAAATGACCATGTTCATTGCAGAAGGAAGGCTATCTTGGTGCAAATATATGCCAAAATCAACAGATAACATAAAAAATTGTTCGTTTGTTTTGGCCTTTTCGGGATTTTTTTCTTATTTTGCACCATTGACAATTGTCGTTTCTATTTACCCACAATTTCAAATGCTATGAAGATGAAAAAGATTGCTTTATTTCTTGCTGTCGCTACCATGGCTGTTACGGCAACAGCACAGACAGTGGCAGAGAGCAAGATGTTGGACAACATTTATTTGGGAATCAACGGAGGTGTGGCCGTGAAGTCGACAGGTATTAAGTGGACAGAGAACCTCAACCCCAATTTTGGTGTTCGTATCGGCCGTTGGCTCACCCCTGTTTTTGGCTTGGCACTTGAGGGGACAGCCTATCTCTCCAACAAGCCATATATCTCTACTGGCACGTTTATCAGAGCCACCAATGTGTCGCTGCTGGGAACCTTTAACTTCACCAATCTTTTTGGCGGTTATCCTGGTCAGCCACGCTGCTTTGAGGTGCACGGAATCTACGGACTGGGATGGGGCCATCTGTTCCGCTCCTGCAGCAAGTGCACCATTTATGAGCCAGACAACCAGATGACATCGAAGGCAGGTATTGACTTCGTATTCAATTTTGGTGCTCAGCGTCAGTGGCAGTTCTATATTGAGCCATCCGTCAGTTGGGTATTCCTATCCAGCAACAAGCAGCCGTTGGTTCAAGATAGTTATGGTCTGACAATCAGTGGCAGTCAGCCCTGCTACAACATCAACAATTCGATCACACAACTTAATGCCGGTCTTGTCTACAAATTTGGCAATTCCAATGGCACCCACAATTTCGCCTTGGCAGATGCAGGTGACTCACGGGAGATCAGCCGCCTCAACGGCATCATCAACGACCTGCGGGCAGAACTGGCCAAGAAGCCCAAGAATGAGGTTCGCGAGGTGGTCAAGGAAGTGATCAAGGAAGTGCCGAGCACCAAGATCCAGGAAGTGAGAGTGGAGAATCTGGTATTCGTCACCTTTGCCCAAGGCAAGTCCTTATTGACCAGCGATGCCATGAAGGCGCTCGACAGCGTGAAACCCGGTTCTCACGTGCAGATTGTCGGTACGGCCTCTCCTGAAGGTACACCCGAACTCAACCAACGCTTGTCACAAGCCCGTGCTGATGCTGTGGCCGCCTATCTCAAGGACCGTGGTGTCGTGATCGACGAGGCGATCGGCAAGGGTGTGCAAGGCAACACCTCCAACCGTCTGGCCATTGTCTATGTAAGATAATCAAGCCGCTACCATCAGGATTGCATGGCCAGATTGTTGCACCAGGCTTTGACACATCCTCAAAGATTATCATTATCCCCTATACCAAAGATGACCGCTTGAGCGGTCATCTTTGGTTTTGTTAAAATCGTATTATTAAGATAGTCTTTTGTGGAGTCACTCCTGCTGGTCGACTTTCATGAGAAGGATACCGATTGCTATCCAAATGATTTCCCTCACCCTACAGATGATACTGACAAAGATGCCCAGAGCGGCCGACAGTCCCAATGCTGCGATAGAGAGGATAAAACCACCCTCCTGAACCCCCAACTGCATAGGTAGGAATCCGATGAGGTTAGCAAAGAGTGTGGTAAACGAAAGGATGAGGATAGAATGCAAGAATGTGAGCAAAAGCCCAGTAGGTCCTCCACCACAGTCAACCCCGAAAAGCAACAGCATGAACATGATCTCCAAACTCTGCACCACACGAGAGAAGAACTCCAGCAACAGGCTATTGTAGAAAGCCCGTTTATCTTGTCTGTGAAGTGCCGCTATCTGTTCGTCGATATGTCGTAAGGTTTCGGTATGCCGGTCGAGGAACCGCCTACTCCATCCCTTTAAACCCGGAATTTTCCCAATTCCCTTGATAATCTTGATCACCACGCCGTTGCGATAGCCTTTGGAAAACACATAAAATGCAATCAGGCAAAAGATAGCGATGACGGTGAGAGTGGTTGCGACGGCCGTTGTCATGGGTACATCACCTAAAACAGCCAGGACCAGATAGATGAAGACGGAGACAAACCAGAACCAGAAATGTGCAAAGAAATGCATCATGGCATAGAGAATGACGGATGAAGTGGCACGCTCCTTGTCGATGTCACGCGACAGTTCCAGGATGCGATAAGGCTCACCACCGAGTCCACCAACCGGAGTGGCATAATTGAGCGCATATCCCGTGATGGTCAGTTTATAGATACGCCACCATCCCACATGCTCACCCTCTTTCAACTTACCCTGAATGATGCAACGCCACGCAAGGGCATTGATGCCGTAGACCACAATCCAGATACCGATGATCGGAATCAACCAATAACCGGCCCTACACAGATGCTCCCACAACTCGACGAAACTGACATCGAAGGTGAACAGCATCACCACCACGGCGGCGACACCGAGAAAGAAGAAAAGGTTGTTGAGCCGCTGTTTGGTCCACTTCATGGCATCTGCTCTATCTTTTGGGCAATACGCTTACTGAATGACTCATGACGGTTGTTGACCCACCAAGCCAAGATCGACATGGCGATGATCTCAAAAAGGAAGTTCATCACCGGCACGTCGAGCAGACAGAACAGGAACAGGAATGCAGACCGGAAGTTGAAGGTCAGCAACCCATTGTATTTCATCAACGAGAGAGAATCATCATGAAACTCCTGCCTCACCGTGGCCGGTATACGATCAGCGGCACCAAACCGCTGGCGGATGAGCGACATCAGCCGTTGAAACTGCGGTGTGACCCGTTCCTGCTTTTTGGTATAATCGACATAGGTCTTCAAGAAGAATTTCCATGTGAAGTTATCCTTCCATGACGCCTGGTCGTAGAGTTCCTGCTGCTTGGCAGAGTTGTCGAGTTCACTGCCTTTTTCACCTTTCAAGAAGAAGAGATGCACCTGAATGTAATAGTCGGCAAGCCGTTGCTGACGGGCAAGTCCCCAGACACCCGACAACAGTCCCAGCCCTAATACCACAACGGTGGCAATCATCGTGTTACGAGGCGTGTCGTCAATACCCAACCATCCGAATTCTAAATCGTGATGGAGATAGAACCGGTATACCAACGCCACATAAATAGGAATGAACCACACAAATCCGGCAGCTCCATCGAGAATGCGCCCCAACCGGCTCTTCTTGCCTGTCATGCGAGCCAACTGGCCGTCGGTACAGTCAAGGATATCAGCGACACACAAGAGCAAGATGGCGATCACATTATATATCAACCCATGCATCCCTTCATAATAGAAACAACCACTTGCGAAGAAATAACTGGCTCCAGCCCCTATAAACATCGAAAGGATGGTCACTGTGTTGGGATGCACATTGAAATGGGCGAAGAAACAGGCCCAATAATAACTGAACGGACGCACCACATGGTAGTCCAACCAATCTTCTGTCTCAGCAGACTTTAACGTCGACTTGAATTTCTCTTTCATTTTTTTATGAATAACAGGACAAACAGACTTAAGGTCTGTCATCATAAGTCTTCAAACCTACATACCAAAAGGGTAAAAGAAAATTACAACTGATTGGAAACAAGCATATTCCATGAACGTCATATTCTATCACCCTTCATAAAACAATGTGCAAAGGTATAACAATAATCTCAGATATGAGCAGTTTTTCCTAAAAAACTACTCACCAGCCTCTGATGAGAAAATGAAAAGCGTCGATAAAAGACCAGAATAGAAACCCGAAAAAAGATGAATATGATAAAAAATCGAAAGAAATAGAAATAATAAGAAAGGGTGAAATAGGAAAAAAAATGTAATTTTGTCTTTCAAAACTATCATACCTAAATCTTTCAAAGATGAGACATTTATTATTTGCATTGCTGATGCTGCTGACCCAAGGCGTCACCGCACAGACGTTTCCCTATCAGAACCCCAATTTGAGTGCTCGCGAACGAGCCGTTGACCTTTGCTCCAGACTGACCATCGAGGAGAAAGCCCAACTGATGCTTGATGAGAGTCCTGCCATCCCCCGGTTGGGCATCCGGAAATTCTTCTGGTGGAGTGAGGCCCTTCATGGAGCCGCCAACATGGGTAATGTCACCGTGTTTCCTGAACCTGTAGGAATGGCAGCGTCGTTCAATCCAAACCTTCTTTATCAAGTCTTCGACGTGGCCTCGACAGAGTTCCGGGCCCAATATAATCACCGGATGCATGACCTGAAAGGTGAGGATGAGAAATTCCACAGCCTCTCCGTATGGACACCCAATGTCAACATTTTCAGAGATCCGCGATGGGGTCGCGGTCAAGAGACCTATGGTGAAGACCCATACCTCACCTCCGTCATGGGCACCCAGGTGGTGCGAGGCCTTCAAGGTCCCGAGACAGCCAAATACCGCAAGTTGTGGGCCTGCGCCAAGCACTATGCCGTGCACAGCGGTCCTGAGTACACACGCCACACCGCCAACCTGACCAATGTGGAGCCTCGCGACCTGTGGGAGACCTACATGCCAGCCTTCAAGACATTGGTGCAGGATGCCAAAGTGCGTGAAGTGATGTGTGCTTATCAACGTTTAGACGATGACCCATGTTGCGGCAGTCAGCAGTTGTTGCAGCAGATCCTGCGCGACGAGTGGGGCTTCCAGTACCTGGTGGTGAGTGACTGCGGTGCCGTCAGCGACTTCTATACCTCTCACAAGAGTTCAAGCGATGCCACCCATGCCTCCGCCAAAGCCACCATCGCCGGCACGGATGTGGAGTGTGGATACGGCTATGCCTACAAAAGCATCCCCGAAGCCGTACGTCGCGGTCTCATTTCTGAAGCTGAGGTCGACAAGCACGTCATCCGTCTCTTAGAAGGCCGTTTCGACCTGGGCGAGATGGACGACCCGTCACTCGTGGAGTGGTCGAAGATTCCCTATTCTGCCATGTCGACCAAAGCCTCAGCCAATCTGTCGCTCGAGATGGCCAGACAGACACTTGTGTTATTGCAAAACAAGAACAATGTACTTCCCTTGCAAAAAGGCAAGGAGAAGATTGCCGTCATCGGCCCCAATGCCGACAACTCCCCGATGATGTGGGGCAACTACAACGGTATGCCCAACCACACCGTGACCATCCTCGACGGCATCAAGTCAAAGCAAAAGAAACTCTTCTATGCCCAGGGTTGCGACCTGACCTATGACCGTGTTTTTGACTGCCTCCTGGGCTCTCAGTGCAGTTTTGAGGGCAAAAAGGGCATGAAGGGAACTTTCTGGAACAACCGCAATATGGAGGGCAAGCCAGTGACCACTCAATACTACACCACCCCATTGGCCGTGACCACCTTCGGTATGCACAACTTTGCACCCGGCGTTCAGTTGGAAGACTTCTCCGCCAAATATGAAACCGTCTTCACTCCAAAAGAGTCTGGTGAATATGTGGTAAATGTGGACGGTTGCGGCCACTTCGAACTCTATATCGATGGTGAGCGTAAGTTCCGCCACAACATCTGGCGCACCACGCCCAACCGTGTAGCCATCCAAGCCGAGAAGGGCAAGAGCTACAACATCGAAGTGCGTTTCTCGCATGTACCCACCTACAATGCCAACCTGGCCATCAACATTGCCAAGGAGCAGCCCATTGACTACAACGCCACCATCAGCCAATTGAAGGGGATTGACAAGGTGATTTTCGTAGGCGGTATCTCTCCGGCTCTCGAAGGTGAGGAGATGCCCGTCGACATCGACGGTTTCAAGGGTGGTGACCGCACCCACATCGAACTGCCTGCCGTACAGCGCAATTTCCTCAAGGCATTGAAAGCCGCCGGCAAGACCATCATCTACGTCAACTGCTCCGGCTCCTGCATCGCCCTACAACCAGAGACAGAGACCTGCGACGCTATCCTTCAGGCCTGGTATCCCGGACAAGAGGGCGGTACTGCCGTGGCCGACGTGCTCTTCGGCGACTACAACCCCGCAGGAAAACTGTCCGTCACGTTCTACAAGAACAGCAGTCAGTTGCCCGACTATGAAGACTATTCGATGAAGGGACGTACCTATCGCTATTTCAACGATGCGCTCTTCCCCTTCGGTTATGGACTAAGCTACACCACCTTTGCCATCGGCCAAGAGCGATGGAACATTGGAAAAGACGGCAGTGGCACACTGACACTGGCCGTGGAGAACACCGGCAACCGCAATGGCGACGAAGTCGTTCAGCTCTATATCCGCAACCTCTCCGACAGCGAAGGACCGCTAAAATCTTTGCGTGCTTTCCAGCGCATCTCCGTCAAAGCCCACCAGACGGCAGAAGCCACCTTGACGCTGACCCGCAAATCGTTTGAGTTCTGGGATCCCGAGACCAACACCATGCGTGTGAAACCAGGTCAATATGAGATACTCTATGGCACCAGTTCTCAAGACAAGGATCTGAAGCGCAAGACCATCACCATTGAATAGCCCCACCCTCCCTATCACAAATGATCAGCCCCAAAAGCCGTCCATGGCTTTTGGGGCTGATCATATAGGCCCTAACGGCCCTAAAACGCCTTCAAGCTCTAAAGATTTCTCGGCTGGGTGTCGAGTAAGATCTGCACGATACGTTCTGCAGACCGTCCGTCCCACCGGTCAGGGATATTGCTTGTTTTCCATCGTCCACACACCATGTCAGCCACGGCCTCATGCAATCGTTGCGGATTCTCACCGACGAGCACGTTTGTTCCGATGCGCACCGTCTCTATATGTTCGGTGTAACTGTTGAGCGTGGCACACGGCACTCCATTGAATGTCGCTTCCTCTGCCACATTGCCTGAGTCGGTGATGATGCCTTTGGCATGTGCCGTCAGATAGCCAAACTCCAGATATCCCATCGGCTGGGTAATATGGAAAGAGCCAAGAGGCACATTGATGGTGGCCAATTGTTCCTCCACCGCCCGCCGGGCATAATCTCTCAGCGGAGCCACGATCGGTATTCCCTTTGCTGCTCCAGGCACACCACTATCTGCTCCAGACATCTCATTAGCTGCGAGAAGCATCTCCTTGAGCATCTGCCTCAGGTTACCCGCATCATTGACAAGTGCCTTGCGATTGAGTGTAAAGACGATATATTGTCCGTCTTCGATGCCCAGTTGCGACAGCACCTCAGGTCTCCTCAACCGCTGATAGTTAGCCCTGAGGGTATCCATGAGGATATTACCAACCTGATAGACTTGTGAGAGTTGCACGCCCTCCTTGCTCACGGTATAACTCGCACCCTCCCCGGCAGTGAACAGCAAGTCAGAGAGGCCGTCGATGACGAGGCGGTTGATTTCCTTGGGCATGTTGATGTCGAAAGACCTTGTGCCAGCCACCAGATGAGCCAGCCTTATGCCTTGTTTTTTGGTGACGATGGCGGCCGCCATGGTAGAAGCCAAATCATCCACCACGATGACCACGTCTGTCGGATGAAGGGAGAGATATTTCTCAAACTCCCCCATCACACGCCCGGTCAGTTCGTTCAGGCTCTGGCACTCCACACCCAAGAACACGTCGGGCCTTCTCATCTGCAAGTCATCAAAGAGCGACTGTTCCAATGTGCTGTCATTGTCAGCACCGGCATATACGAGTGTACACGCCACATCCCGGCCCTGAGCACGAGCCTTTTCGATAGCCTTGATGATCGGTGCCACCTTCACAAAGTTAGGTCGTGCACCCGCTAACAAACAGATGTTCATTCTTTATCTTTAAACAATTCCTTGATACCACCGATGCTGCCCATGATATTGGTTGCCTCATAAGGCAGGTAAACCGTCTTGGCCTGTTGCCCGGTAGCCAGTTCTTCCATCATCTGAATATATTTCTGTGCGAGGAGATAGTTGGCAGGATTGGTGGAGTTGCCCACGGCCTCCGTGATTTTCTGAATGGCGATGGCCTCAGCCTCCGCCTTTCTGATACGTGCGGCAGCAACACCCTCTGCCTCGAGGATCGCCTGTTGTTTGAGTGCCTCTGCGCGGTTGATAGTAGCCGCTTTATCACCCTCAGACTGCAGGATCTGCGACTGTTTCTGTCCCTCGCTGGTGAGGATGACAGCACGCTTGTTACGTTCAGCCTGCATCTGTTTCTCCATGGCCTGCAAGACGCTCTGCGGCGGTGTGATATCCTGCAGCTCCACGCGGTTGACCTTGATGCCCCATTTGTTGGTCGCATCATCAAGAACGGCACGCAACTTGGTGTTCACCGTGTCACGCGAGGTGAGCGTCTGGTCAAGTTCCATCTCACCGATGATATTTCTCAAAGTTGTCTGAGTAAGTTTCTCGATGGCGTTGGGCAGGTTGCTGATCTCATAGACAGCCTTGAAAGGATCAACGATCTGGAAATAGAGCAATGCGTTGATCTGCATCTGGATATTGTCTTTTGTGATCACATTCTGTTGGGGGAAATCATACACCTGCTCTCTGAGATCAATATCGCTGGAATAGACATACCTTCCTCTACTGAGGGTGACGATGGTCTTGGCAGCATCGATAAATGGAATGATGATATTGATACCCGGTTGCAGCGTGGCATGATATTTACCGAGCCGCTCGATAATTTTGGTTTCCGACTGCGGTATGATGACCAATGTTTTCTTGGCGATGACGATCACCAGGCAGATGATAGCCAAGAGTACGATAATTGATGTTGACATAATATGATTAATGTAAATTACGGGTTAAACTTTTTCTACGGTTATGATGATACTCTCTCTTGATACCACCCTCACTCTGGCATCTTTCTCTATCCGCTGTCCGTCAGCGGCCACTGCTTTCCAGTCGTCGCCATCGATAGCCACGCGTCCATAGCCACCTGCCTCGATGGCAGCCGACACGCGCCCTTCGCGCCCGATGATGGCATCAGCATTGCTCACACGGTTTTCATCGTTGCGATGGAGATATCTCAATGCCACAGGCCTGATGAAGTAAATACTCAGCAGCGAGCACAATGCCATGGAGATCAGTTGCGGGATGATGCCCAGTCCGAGCGCTGCCGTGAGTGATGCGCCCAGTCCACCGATGGCAAAGCAGAGTATAAAGAGATCGCCCGAACCAAGTTCAAGAATCAGGCAAAACACGGATATGAGAATCCATATCAGCCACACATTGTCGGTCAAATATTCAAACATATACTCAAAAATCGTTACAAATCATTATTTTCATTATTTTATGCGGATGGTCTTGGTCGTCTTGGGAGTGGTGGCCTTTTTGGTTTTCGACGACTTTCCTGTGGTGCTGGCACTGGTAGCGCCAGTGGCGGCATTGTAGTATTTCATTGCCTCAGGCAAGACCTTCTGGATATCAGCGATACGCTGTGCGTCGGAGGGGTGAGTGCTCAGCCAGGTAGGTGTTGTATTTCCCGAACTGCTTGCCGACATCCGTTGCCAGAAACTGATGGCCACGTTGGGGTTATATCCCGCCATAGCGGCGAAGATCAGTCCGATATGGTCGGCCTCGCTCTCATGCCCTCTGGAATATTTCAGCGATGCGGCCTGTGAGCCAAGTCCATAAAGTTGCGACAGCACGTTGGTCGTGTTGGCTCCCACGCCGACAGCCTGCATCAGCACGCCTGCAGCCTGTCCGATGGTCTGTTGTTTCACGCTGGTCTGATACTGCTCAGAGGAATGATATGCCACGGCATGTGCGATCTCATGACCGAGCACGATGGCCAGTGAAGCCTCATCCTGAGTGACAGGCAGCAAGCCCTCATAAACCACGATCTTTCCACCAGGCATACAGAAGGCATTCACCTGTTTGTCAGCAATGAGATTGAACTCCCAGTTGTAGTTATTCGCCTCATCAGCATAGCCATTATTTCTCAGGTAGGTATCCACAGCCTTAGCCAACTTTTGTCCG
>CADCQC010000396.1 GCA_902803455.1 uncultured Prevotellaceae bacterium | reverse complement strand
GAGGGTGACCAGCACTATCTGGTGATCCATGACTACCAACAAGAAAAACACCGACTTTTCTATAGTTTCGATGGTAAGGAAATCACCCGTAAACAGATGGCTTTACAACATCTGGCTTCCATGTTATGTGGTACATATACCGATGCCCAGGGACGGGAATACACCTTCTATGCTGATGCTACTTGCCAGGGGCCGGGTGACACGAAGCCGCAACCTTTCATCGTCTTTCCAAAGGCAGGCAGTCCAACACCCAAATACTATTGGAACCATAAGACCGTCACTGGTTATAAGCTGACGAAGGATGGTGTTGATATCCTTGGCGTTCCCGTTGCCAAGGCAAAAACCAGTAAGAATAAGTCAGGTAAGAAGACAACCGTGTGTCATCTCGTCCGTGCCAATGGAAAAAATGAGATCTGGCCTGTGGTGAACAAGCGTTTCCTCAGCCAACCCATCTTGGATGCGCTGTCATTGGAACAACTTGAAGAGATGTACAACAGCCTCCGTGGCAGACGCGACAGTCCTTATGGTGGTAGATTGTGGCTTTCAGATATCGGAGGCGTCAACCGCGACTTGCTCCTTACTGAAATGAAAAACAGAGGGAAAGAGATGAAATAAGGTCTCTCGCCCGTGATGACAAGCCAAGGGTCACTTGGCTTGTTTCATCTTGTCGTAGTATTCTGCGCTTGCCGTAAAAAACACATCTCCACTCGAATTGAGGGCTGTTTCTACGGAATCCTGCACCACACCGATAATGAAGCCGATGGCCACTGCTTGCATGGCGATGTCATTGCCGATGCCCAAAAACGAACAGGCCATGGGCACCAGAAGGAGCGAACCGCCTGCAACACCTGATGCGCCGCAGGCTCCAAGGGTGGCAATGATGCTCAAAAACAGGGCAGGTAGAAATCCTACTTCTAAACCAACAGTATGTGCCACGGCAAGCGTCATCACTGTGATGGTCACGGCTGCACCATCCATGTTGATGGTGGCTCCCAAGGGGATACTCACAGAATAGAAATCCTCATCGATACCTAATTTTTTGCAAAGCGCCATGTTGATGGGAATATTTGCTGCCGATGAACGGGTGAAAAAAGCGTTCAGACCACTTTCCTTCAGACAGGTGAATAACAGCGGATAGGGATTCTTGTGTATCATGAGGTAGGAGATGAGAGGGTTGGAGATCAATGTGTTGAACAACATACACCCCACCAGCAACATCAACAGGTGACCATAGGAGGTGAATACCTCAAGTCCACTCTCTGAGACGGAAGTGTATACCAAACCGAGAATACCGAATGGCGCGAATTGTATGAGCCATTTCACAGCCTGCGACACCACTTCGGCGAAATCATGCACCATGTCTATCGTCTTTCCGCTGGCTTTCTTCTTCAGGGCAATACCGAAAATGATCGCCCAGAACAGGATGCCGATGTAGTTGGCGTTCGCGATGGATAGCAATGGATTGGTAACCATGTTGGTCAGCAGGTTGGTAAACACGTCATAAAGAGAACTGGGTGCCTGTTGGACGACCACATCTTTCAAATCGAGCGTGACGGGAAACATAAAACTGCCCACCACAGCCAATAGGGCCGCAATGAAAGTGCTCAACAGATAGCGGGATACGACCGTGCGAAAACGGGATCCAAGTTTACTATGGGCTTTGGCGACAGATGACATCACCAGGACAGCCACAAGCACGGGGGCGATGGCCTTCAGCGAACTGACAAACACCGTTCCGAGAATGGATATGCCGGTCACTTGAGGGGTACAGAGGCCTAACAGTGCTCCGATGATCAATCCGATGAGAATACGTAATATCAAACTGATGTCTGTCCATTTCTGAATGATGGTAGTCAACTTGCTCATAGTGCCTGATGTCTTTGCTGATTAAAAATAGGTAGATGTTGCAAATATACATTTTTTTTGGCAATTAGAAACAAGCCACATTCTTTTTTGCGACAAGCCACTTCGACATTCGGAAGTTTTTCGTATTTTTGTGGCAGACAACAGTCTTGTCTTGATAATCATAAGGATAGGATGAGAAAAAGAGGAATATTGCTGATATCATGTGTGATGATGATGCTCATGTCGCATGCCGACAACTGGATGAGCCGGTTGCCTGATGATACTTATGTGGCCGTGGTAACCATTCCTGGTGCTCATGATGCAGCCACGGGATGCGGATGGGCAGAAGGAATAGAAATGCTGGGCGACAGCTACGCTCGTACGCAGGACATCGACTTGGCAGGCTTATGGCAGGTGGGGATACGGGCGTTCGACTTCAGACCATGTGTCTATGAGGATTATATGAACCTCAATCATGGCATCATGCCTACCAAGATGCATTTCGAGGATGCGCTATGTCTGCTCCGCGACTCCTTGAAGGCCAATCCCAGTGAGTTTGCCATCATTCACCTGTTGCATGAGCAGGATGGCGACATCGTGCAGAATGAATATACACAACGGCTGCTGGAGGTGTTCAGACGCGATGACTTGAAAAATCTTCTGGTGGATTTCAAAACCGACTTGAGAGTGAGTGATGTGAGAGGGAAAATTCTTATCCTCAGCCGAGACAGATATGCGACGATGCCTGTCGGCGGATTCCTTACCAATTGGACCGGAGAGATCAATGTGGAAAAACAGACCGCAGGTATCATCGTCGGAAAGAAAACAGAGGACAACGGGAAACTATATATGCAAGACTTCTCCGACACGCATGGCACCGATGGCATCAACAAGAAAGTAGGTGCCATCCGTCAGATGCTGCTCAGAAGTACACGCAACAAGACCACCTCCAAGGGGTCGATCAGATGGGTGTTCAATTTCGCGTCAGGATATTCAAAGACAGAGAACATCTTTGGTAACGAGGTGTCGACGAGCGATGGCTACCGCGACAATGCCACCTATACTCATGAGGCTTTTCTGACATTTTTTGAGAACAATACACCTGGACCTGCTGGTATCGTTCTCATGGACTTTGCCGGAGTGGACGACAGTAATGGCTATCATGTGCGGGGAAAGGAACTGACCGATGCACTCATAGCCTTCAACTTCCGTTATCTCGATGATGCCACGGCCCTACACACGATCTCTGCTAATGACACCCGTGCAGGGCGTTCTTCAGCGCAGTGGTTTTCTCTTGAAGGTCGACAAATCGGTGTTCCCAAACAAAAGGGCATCTTCCTCATGAGACAGGAAAATGGTCTGCTGAGGAAGATGGCCGTCAGATGAAGGATACTGTGCTACAATAGGGGTGGCAATTCAAAGAGCCGGTTGCTGTTGCTGCCCTTGATCAGGATATATTGACCTTGGGGCTGTTCGGTGGCAAGTGCGGCCTTCACTTCTTCCACATTGGCGAATTTGCGGTAGGGACTGTCGATGGAGCCAAACACCTTGCCGACAAGCCACACTGTGCCGAAGCCATTCTCCTGAAGAAAATCTATCACTTTCTGGTGCTCTTCCAAACTGATGGCACCCAGTTCTCCCATGTCGCCGAGGATGGCCATCTTGGGAGATACCTGCATGTCGCGGAAATTGCGAAGAGCGGCATCCATGCTCGTCGGATTGGCATTGTAGGTATCGACGATGAGACGGTTGTGCTCTGTCACCGTCAGTTGTGAACGGTTGTTGCTGGGGATATAATGGGCAAGGGCATGGCTGATCTGTTGCTCGGTCACACCATGTGACAGACCGATGCAGGCGGCGGCCAACATATTGAGGATATTGTAGGCTCCGATCAGATGTGTCTGCACCTCATGCCATTCTCCTCCCTTGCGGTGCCAGCGCAGGCGCAGCAGTGGGGCACAGTCGATCACCTCGCCCATCACGGCAAAGTCATCGTGCTCTCCCAGACCATATTTGACGAGCGTCAGATCATGGGAGATTTTGAGCAGATGGGGATTGTTGCCGTCGATGAACACACGGCTTTCTTTGCGCTGACGGAGAAAGTCATAGAGTTCACCCTTGGTGTTGATGACACCTTCCAAACTGCCAAACCCTTCCAGATGGGCTTTGCCCACATTGGTGATGATGCCGCAGTCGGGCCCCACGATATTCACCAGCGTGCGGATCTCTCCAGGATGGTTGGCTCCCATCTCCACCACGGCGATGTCGTGATCGCGGGTGAGGCGGAGCAGCGTTTTGGGTACGCCGATGTGGTTGTTGAGGTTGCCTTGTGTGAAGAGCACACGGTAACGTTCACCAAGCACCGCGGAGATGAGCTCTTTGGTCGTGGTCTTGCCATTGGTGCCGGTCACACCGATGATGGGGGTGCCCAGAACCCGGCGATGGTGACGGGCAAGTTGTTGGAGGGTGGTCAGCACATCGTCGACGAGGATAAGATGGTTGTTATCGGGATCAGCATAAGCGGCCTCATCGATAATGGCGTAGGCGCATCCTTGTTGCAAGGCGGTGCTGGCAAAAGCATTGCCGTTGAAACGGTCGCCTTTGAGGGCGAAGAAAATGGAACCTGAGGGACAGTCACGGCTGTCTGTGGTTACAATGGGGTGCTGTTGGAAAATATCGTAGATTTCTGCTATAGTCATGATATAGGGATTTGATTCTGCTGCGAAGTTAATACTTTTTCAATTGAACGGGAAATTTCGGGCGGTTTTTTCTCTTTAAAAAGCGCTTCTTTTCAACTTTATTTCGTATTTTCGCAGCGAAAAACGATCTGCACAGTGATTTAGATGAGAAATGTGGATGAAGGTCATACCCTGTTGAATGCTGGCGGCCGGTTGCTCGATCTGTCGGCGCCTGTTGTGATGGGGATTCTCAATGCTACGCCTGATTCGTTTTTTGCAGGGAGCCGTGTGCAGACTGAGTCCGACATCGCTTCACGGGCAGATGCCATCATCCAGGAGGGCGGGCAGATCATCGATGTGGGCGCCTTCTCCACCCGTCCGGGAGCAGATATGGTGAGCCTGGAGGAGGAGATGAGGAGGATGCGCGCTGCTCTTGCTATCGTGCGCGGCAGACAGCCCGATGCCGTGTTGAGTGTCGACACGTTCAGACCAGAGGTGGCTCAGATGGCTGTCGAGGAGTTTGGCGCGGCCATCATCAACGATGTCTCAGAAGGTGGCTTGGGGAATATTGCCTGCACCACAGCCAATGATACGGTGCTTCTCGACATCCCTCCGATGTTTCGCATGGTGGCACGCCTGCATGTCGCTTACGTGCTCATGTCTGTCAAGGCAGATTGGCGGCAGATGCTGATGGCTTTTGCCCGGGAAGTGGCCATGTTGAGGAGTCTTGGCGTGTGCGATGTGATACTCGATCCTGGCTTTGGTTTCGGGAAGGATCTGCATCAGAATTATCAGCTGATGGCGAGCCTCGAGCGACTGAAGGTCATGGGTTTGCCGGTGCTGGTTGGTGTCTCACGTAAGTCCATGCTCACACGTTTGTTGGGATGCGAGGTCAGCGAGGCGCTTAATGCGACTACGGCGCTTCATGCCGTCGCGCTGATGAAAGGAGCGAAGGTGCTCCGTGTGCACGATGTGGCTGAGGCTGTTGAGACATGTAAGGTGATGAGCGAGTTGTTCGCCGCAGAGCACATGAATAATAATGATTGATTACAGCAAAGACTGATATGATAGATTTTGGATTGAAAGACCTTGTTGACATCTTCCTGGTGACGATGATTATTTACTACAGTTACCGGGTGATGAAGGAGTCTCGGTCAATCAACGTGTTTGTTGGTATCCTCGTGTTTATCGTCATCTGGCTCCTCGTGAGTCAGGTGGTGCAGATGCGCTTGTTGGGCAGTATCCTCGACAAACTCGTGAGTGTGGGTGTCATCGGACTGATCGTGCTCTTTCAAAGTGAGATCAGGAAGTTTCTTTATAACCTCGGCGCCCATCAGAGGATGGAACCGCTGATGAAACTTTTTGGCGGACACAAGAAGGAGCAGGTGGACCGAAGGCTCATCATGCCTATCGTCAGTGCTTGTATGAACATGGCTCGCGACAAAGAGGGCGCGCTGATTGTCATCGAGCGCAACGTGCATCTCGATGACCTCACGGAAACTGCGGGTGAACTGATTGACGCTTCCATCAGTCAGCGGCTGATAGAGAATATTTTCTACAAGGGTTCACCGCTGCACGACGGGGCGATGATCATCTCCAACAAGCGGATCAAGGCGGCCGGATGCGTGCTGCCGGTATCTCACAAAAAAGATATCCCTAAGGAATTGGGCCTGCGGCATCGGGCTGGTATGGGCATCTCTGAGGATAGTGATGCCATCGCCATCATCGTGTCTGAAGAGACAGGGCGGGTCAGTGTTGCCATTAACGGAGAATTCCGTCTGCGTCTCTCTTTCGAGGACCTGGAGAGTGTGCTTACCAATGAGTGGGCAAAGCAATTAACTTCATAGGCTTGATGGCACTCCGCCTGACGGAACTCCAGGTGTTTTTCATAAAAAATGAATGAATTCATTTTGTACTCCACTCGTTTTTCACTATTTTTGCACAATAATTCTATTTAAAGCACTTACATCAAAAAACAACTATGGATTTAGTACAACAAATCATTGCGCGCGCTAAAAGCAACAAACAGCGCATCGTACTCCCTGAAGCTACAGAGGAGCGTACATTAAGGGCTGCCGATCGGGTATTGGCAGAAGATATCGCCGATCTTATCCTCATCGGCAACGTGGATGAGATCCATGCCCTGGCAGAGAAATGGGGACTGAAAAATATCGATAAGGCTACGCTCGTCGATCCGGAAACAAGCCCCAAAAGTGAGGAATATGCTGCCCTCCTGACAGAATTACGTAAGAAGAAGGGCATGACGATCGAGAAAGCACGTGAACTGGTGAAGAATCCGCTCTACTTCGGATGTATGATCATCAAGACAAATGGTGCCGACGGACAAATCTCTGGAGCTCTCAGCACCACTGGTGACACACTGAGACCTGCCTTGCAGATCATCAAATGTTCTCCGGGCATCACTTGTGTCAGCGGCGCCATGCTGCTCATCACCAAACAACCGCAATATGGAGAAAACGGTATTCTCGTCGTGGGCGACGTGGCTGTCACTCCCATGCCCGATGCCGCACAACTCTCACAGATCGCTGTCTGTACGGCACAGACCGCTAAGAGTGTCGCAGGGTTTGACGATCCCAGAGTGGCCATGCTCAGTTTCTCTACCAAGGGAAGCGCTACACATGAGGTGGTCGACAAGGTGATCGAGGCCACCAAGCTCGCTAAAGAACTGGCACCTGACCTGAAGATTGACGGTGAGTTGCAGGCTGATGCAGCACTCGTTCCCTCTGTGGGGGCCAAGAAAGCACCGGGTAGTGACATCGCCGGAAAGGCCAACGTGCTCGTCTTCCCCAATCTCGAGGTAGGAAATATCGGTTATAAACTGGTGCAGAGACTCGGCGACGCAGAGGCGCTCGGACCAATCCTCCAAGGTATTGCACGTCCGGTCAATGACTTGAGCCGTGGCTGCTCTGTCGAAGATATTTATAAAATGGTGGCCATCACGGCTTGTCAAGCCATGGATGCCAAATAACAAACATTGTCATACAAACAGAAAAAATGAAAATATTAGTTTTGAATTGTGGGTCGTCTTCCATCAAGTACGCCCTCTACGACATGGACACCAAGAGTGTGATGACATCAGGTGGTGCTGAGCGTGTGGGCCAGGAAGGGGCTTTCGTGAAAGTGAAGTTGGCCAATGGCGAGAAAAAAACCATTATGCACGACATTCCTGAGCATACTGAGGGTGTGAAGTTTATCTTCTCCTTGCTCACTGATCCAGAGATTGGTGTGATCAAGGACCTGAGTGAGATTGATGCT
>CADCQC010000395.1 GCA_902803455.1 uncultured Prevotellaceae bacterium | reverse complement strand
TTCTTGATATTCGCTTGATCTCACACATATGCTTGATCTCACACATGCCTGATGCAGATAGGTGGATAAATAATCAAATAAAAAAGGAGGAAAAAGAAGATATTAAAAGTTGAAAAAGTGCCAAGGCACTCACAAAAAGGGTAAAAAAGGGTGACAATCTTTGCCACGCATAAAAAAACCCAGGGCAATCGCCCTGGGCTATGTCTATGTGCTTATTGGCCTTGCAGGCCGCAAAAATGACTACTCTTCCTCAGCAGAACTCTCAGCATCGATAGCTTTGATCTGCTCCTTCACGAGATTGAGCTCATCCTTCAGCTTCTGCACCTTACGGTTCATCTCATCAATGAGGTTGCTGCCCTTCTTGCTCGACACGCTGAGGAATCCGATGTTGTTCTCATAAGTCTGGATCTCCTGCTTCAGCGCTTCATACCGGCGCATCAATCTTGTCCGCTCATTGTCAAGCGCTCCCGCACCCTTTTCAGCCACATTCTTCAAGTTGGACTTGAATTGCTCGAAACGGCGGCGGTTCACGATAATATTGAGTTCCTTGGTGAGCTGGTCAATCACCTCACGGTACTCCTTGAAGATCTTGTCTTTATCACGGAAGGGAACATGCCCGATGGAATTGTACTCATCCACCAATGCCTGCACGGTCTCCTGAAGATTATCCGCATTCTCATCTTTTACAGCCTTGAGTTTAGCGATGATCTCACGTTTCTTGGCCAAATTCTCACGCTCCACACTTCTTGTGCCGGCAGTAGCAGCATTTCTGGCATCGAAGAACTTGTTGCAAGCCCCGAGGAACTCATTCCACAGTTGGTCGCCTAACTTCTTGGGCACCATGCCGATGGTCTTCCACTCACGCTGCAATTCTGTCAGTTTCTCAGCTGTCTCTTTCCACTCGGTGCTGTCTTGCAATGCTTTGGCTTTCTCCACAAGGGCACGCTTCTTCTCGGCATTCTCTGCGAAACGGCTCTTCATGTCGCGGAAGAACTGTGTCTTGCGGCCGAAGAAGTCGTCACATGCTGCACGGAAACGCTCGAAGATCTTCACATTCATCTTCTGAGGAGCAAACCCGATGGTCTTCCACTCAGCCTGGATGGCGATGATCTCACGGGTATTGCGATCCCAGTCAGAAGCACCTTTGTTTTCTCTCTTGGCGATTTCCTCCACTTTTTCACAGAGAGCGGTTTTTCTGGCCAGATTTTCCTCTTCCTTCGACCTCAGCTCCTCGAAATGCTGCTGATGGCGCTTGTTGATGATGGTAGAGGCAGCCTTGAAACGAGCCCACACCTGTTCTCTGAGTTCTTTAGCGACGGGTCCGGCCTCACGATATTGCTGGTGCAACTCCTGCAGCTGATGGAAAGCGCTGATCACATCCGACTCCTCAGCCAGTTTTTCTGCTGCCTCGCAAAGCCGTGTCTTGATCTCAAGGTTCTTGCGGAAGTCATACTCCCTGGCCTCGCTGTTGAGACGCAGCTGGTCATAGAATTGCTCCACATAATGCTGGTATGTCTTCCAAAGTTCGCTGGCTCTTTCAGCCGGAACGGCCTTAATCTCCTTCCATTCCTGCTGCAGGCGCTTGAACTCCTGGTATGACTTGTTGGCACTTTCTGGTGAAGTGACCATATTTTTGACCTTCTCGATGATAGCCAGTTTCTTGTTGAGGTTATCGTTCTTCTCGGCCTCCTGTGCCTGGAACAATTTGGCGCGGCGCTCCTTGATCAGCGTCATCTCTGCCTTGAATTTCTCCTCATCTTCATCTGGCGTGACATGATAAGCTTCCGGATCTCCACCGTTCTCTATATATTCCTTTTGGGCAGCCTCTCGCTCTGCTCCCAGCATTTTATAGAACAAGGTTTTCAGCAATTCCACTTCTTCCTTGCCTGGGGTGGCTTCACCATGAGCCAATTCGATGACTCTTTCGAGCACCTCACCTTTGTTCTTATACACTTTCTTGGGAGTTTCTTCTGCAGGAGCTTCCTCAGCAGCAGGGGCTTCCTCAGCAGCAGGAGCTTCCTCAGCAGCAGGGGCTTCCTCAGCAGCGGGAGCTTCCTCAGCGGCGGGAGCTTCCTCAGCAGCGGGGGCTTCCTCAACTGCAGGAGCCTCCTCAACTGCAGGTGCTTCCTCAGCAGCGGGGGCTTCCTCAGCAGCAGGAGCTTCCTCAGCGGCAGGGGTTTCTTCTACTACTGCAGCATCTTCTGCTGGTGTTGTTTCAGCATTTGCAAGAGGTGCTTCCACTAAATTTTCCTCTGGATTAACTTGATTCAGTTTCTTTTCTTGAGAGTCCATCATGTCACAATTAGGTTAATGATTCGATTGTTCACACTTATCAAAATGCAAACTTAAAGAAAAAAAACGAATCGGCCTAAAGAATTTTTGTTTTTTTTAAATATTTTTTCAGATAAGTCGTTTATGACGGAAAATCCACCATATCATTCCCGAAACGGCAACAGAAATGACAAGAGCGACTAAAAACCCGAAAGAACTCGTTTCCATACCGTTGACCAAGTTCATACCGAAGAAACTGGCAATGAGTGTGGGGAACATCATCAAAATCGATACAGAGGTGAGCGTACGCATCACATTGTTCATGTTGTTGTTGATGATGCTCGAATAAGTATCCATCGTGGATTCCAAGATGTCGGAATAAATATTGGTGGTTTCTCTGGCCTGGCTCATCTCGATATTGACGTCTTCGATCATGTCGGCATCCAACTCATCGATCTGCAACTTGAATTTCAGTTTGGCCAACAGGTTCTCGTTTCCTCTGATGGAAGTGGCGAAATAGGTCAGCGAGTCCTGCAACCTGCTCAGGCCTATCAGCGACTCGTTATTGACCTCCTTGTCAAGGTTGCGCTTCGCCTTCTCAATGAGGTTGTTGATCTGCTTGAGCCGTTTAAGATACCACACCGCTGAGGAAAGGAAGATTCTGAAAATCATGTCCACATAATCGGTGAACCCCACTCCCCTCTTCTGTTGATAACTGACGAAATCAATCATCATGTTGGTCTCATAATAACACACGGTGATGGTGACGTCGCGCTTATGGATAATACCCAGAGGGACAGTGGTGTAAGGTGTTCTCGACCGCACCTCCTTGACGTATGGAATACGCAAGATGATCAGCATCCATCCGTCGTCGTATTCATAACGCGCACGCTCATCCGTATCGCTGATGTCGGTGAGAAAATAGTCGGGAATCTTGTATTCATTTTCCAGATACATGCGGTTTTCGTCGGTGGGACACGTCACCTGTATCCAGCAATTTGGCTGCCACTCTTTGAGTGGCGTCAGTCCTTGATTGAAGTTCCAATATGTAATCATTGTTAATCCTCCACGTATTTAGCGTAGTGAAACAAACGGTCATTGCGTGAGGATCAACAGTCTTGCCGTCTCACGCCTACGAAATAAAACTTTCCGCCGGGTAGTCGTCCATAATTTGTGAATCAATTGGTTTTTTCGTGTGCAAAGATAGTATTATTTTTCAAATAAGCAACAAAGTGTTTCCAAAAAAAGTATCGTGACAGGTCGATTATCATGGATTATGATTAATTTTGCAGCATTATCAACAAAGGATATGCAAGAAGAATTAGAAGCACGTGTGTCACGTGCAGTAGATTATTTCATGGAAGGATATGGATGCTGCCAAAGTGTTGTCGCCGCTTTTGCAGACCTCTATGGCATGGATAAGTCATTGGCGCTGCGGGTGAGTGCCGGTTTTGGCGGCGGTGTGGGTCGTCTGCGCATGATGTGCGGCGCCGTGTCGGGACTGGTCATCCTTGCGGGCCTCGACCGCGGACAGACAGAAGGCAGCGACAGGGCTGGCAAATCGGCCTGCTACAAAGTGGTGCAGGATTTGCTGGCGGAATCCAAAGCAGCCAACGGGTCACTGATCTGCGCCGAGATCCTCGGCATCAGCCAGCCAGCGGCCATCGGCCACTACGAGGCTTCTCCCCGCACAAAAGAATACTACCAGCAGCGCCCCTGTGCCGCCAAAGTGGAATGTGCCGCGCGCATCTTCGCCCGCTATCTGGCGTCAAAGGGTCAGTGACCTATCGTGGCCACGATATATTCCGACTGTGTGCCGATACGGAATTTACCGCCCCAGATACCAAGTCCGCTACTGACATAAAACTTGGTATTGCCCCTTTGCCATGGTCCGAAAGAACACTCATAGACGGCGTCGGTAATCCATGAGATAGGCCATACCTGTCCGCGATGGGTATGTCCGCTGAACTGAAAATCGACCTTGCATTGCTCGGTCTTCTCCAGCTCATAAGGCTGGTGGTCGATCACGATGGTATAGGTCGACAGGTCCACCTTTCTGACCAGTTCTTCCAACGATTTCCTGTTGCGGTTGAAACGGTCATCACGCCCGATGATGGTGATCACGCTGTCGACGGTAGCCACATCATCCACCAGCAACCGGATACCGGTGTCCTGATAAAACTTCTTGGCCTTCAACTCATTGGAGAAATACTCATGATTGCCTAAACAGGCATAGACCGGTGCCTTCAGCCGATGAAACTCCTCGGCCATGTGATCTTCGAGCAGGGGTCGCGTGCTGTTGTCGATAATGTCACCTCCAATGAGGATGAAATCGGGGTTTTCCGCATTGAGCAGGTCCACCCATCTGGCCAACTCTTCCCGCCTGTTGTGATAACCCAGATGCAGGTCGCTGACCATCACCACTTTATATTCCTTTTTCAGCGGTTTGTCGGTGGTCAGCGACAGCGGCACACGCACCTTATTATTATAATGGATGTTTCCACAGATGAAAATCACCAGCATGACCACCGTGATGCCGATGGTCATCCACCAGTTGTCGTGCAGCAGCCTGGAGGGCAGAAGGCGCACGAGGCGCAGCACGTCGAGCACCAGGAAAGTGATGAACAGATAAAGAAAGATGAAGAGCGACGATGTCGACACATCATAGAGCAGAGAGGCCGTATTGAGCGGGATACGCTCCAGCACGCCACCGAAGAGGATAAACATACTCAGCACACAAGCGGCCATGAGCACCGTGACGAGCCATCTGCCTATTTTTGAGATGGGGAGCAGGCACCATACATGCCAAAGCACATAGCCCACCGTTCCCAAAACGAGGACAAGGAACATAATGAAGAATATCCACCTCATGAATCGGATCAGAACAATGATAAGGAATAGATGTAGATGACCGCTGCCGGAATGGCCATCAGCGAAGAGTCAAACCGGTCGAGCATCCCACCATGTCCGGGGAGGATACGCCCGCTGTCTTTGATGCCCAACGTACGCTTGAAAAGCGACTCCACCAAGTCACCCAACGTCCCGAAGACCACGATGACCAGTCCAAGTCCCATCCACACGAGCACCGACATGGCTCCTTCATGCTCTTGGGTAAGCCATCCGATGAGTGCGGCGACGATGAGCACCAGCACAGCCCCGCCTATGGAACCTTCCCAACTCTTCCCCGGCGATACCCTTGGAAACAGCTTGTGCTTGCCCAACAGAGATCCCGTGCAATAGGCACCCGTATCATTGACCCACAGGAAGACAAAGACACTCAGCGGCAACAGGTTGTTGAACGCCCCGTTGCCTGTGGTCTGGAAAGCCAGCACATTGATGGTGGAGAAAGGCAATGCGATATACATCTGGCTCAGCATCGTGTAGGCCCAGTTGTTGATGGGATTGGGAGCCTTGGTGAACAATTCGGCGATGATGAGATAAAGGATGGTGATGAGATAAGGGATAAAGACCGTGGCAGAAGTCATTCCCGTGCAGAAACCCGCCATGGCGATGAAGAGGTAGACACCTGCCACCGTGCTGATGAACCTGTTGACCTGGATATCATCCCATTCGTTGACCAGTCCGCCATATTCCCACACCGTCAGTCCTGTGATGACGGCAAAGAGCCCGACCATCGTCTCGGGTGTCAGGAAACTGGCGACAAGCACGACCACAAACAGTATGCCTGTGATGGTGCGCGTGATGAAATTTTTCATTTTCTCCGACATCATGTCAATAAGGGTTTAAGATTCTGGTTCTTGCTCGTTTTGATCTTCTTTTTCTTCAGCAGGGCTCTCCAATGCGGCGACATTGGCATCGCCATCCTCCTTGGAGTCCTTCATCTCTGTTCCCATGATTTCCTGCGATCGGCTGATCCATGGCCGCTTGCCAAAGATCCGTTCCACATCCTCCGCGAAAATCACCTCCCGGCTAATGAGCAATTCGGCCAGGGCATTATGACCTTTCTTGTGCTCGATCAGGATCTGTTTCGCACGCTCATACTGCTCGTTGACCATCTTGAGCACCTCGTCATCGATGATTTTGGCAGTGGTGTCGCTATAAGGTCTTTGGAACTGATACTCTTGATTGTTGTAATAACAGATATTGGGCAGCATGTCTCCCATACCGGCATAGGCGATCATGCCATAGGCACTCTTCGTGGCCCTCTCCAGGTCATTCATCGCCCCGGTGGAGATATGCCCGGTGAAGAGTTCCTCTGCCGCGCGCCCGCCCATGAGTGAGCACATCTCATCGAGCATCTCTTCCTTGGTGGTGATCTGTCTTTCCTCAGGCAGATACCATGCTGCACCCAGCGCTTTTCCTCTGGGCACGATAGAGACCTTGACCAGCGGGTTGGCATGTTCGCAGAACCATGATATGGTGGCGTGACCGGCCTCGTGAAGGGCGATGGTGCGCTTCTCGCCAGCCGTCATCACTTTCGTCTTTTTCTCCAGACCGCCGATAATCCTGTCCACGGCATCCAGGAAGTCCTGCCGGCAGACCGTTTTGGCCGATCTTCTCGCAGCGATGAGCGCCGCCTCATTACATACATTGGCGATGTCGGCGCCGGAGAATCCGGGAGTCTGTCTTGCCAAGAGGTCGATATCGACGGAGTCGTCCACTCTGATGGGTTTCAGATGCACGAGGAAGATCTCCTTGCGCTCATTGAGGTCGGGCAAGTCGACATGTATCTGCCTGTCAAAGCGCCCGGCACGCAACAGCGCGGAGTCCAGCATGTCGGCCCTGTTGGTGGCGGCCATGATGATGACACCGCTATTGGTGCCGAAGCCATCCATTTCGGTGAGCAAGGCATTGAGCGTGTTCTCACGCTCGTCGTTGCCGCCCATCGACGGGTTTTTCGACCGGGCACGGCCCACGGCATCGATCTCATCGATGAAGATGATGCAAGGTGCCTTCTCCTTGGCTTGTCTGAAGAGGTCGCGCACCCTGCTGGCGCCCACGCCCACAAACATCTCCACGAAGTCACTGCCGCTCATCGAGAAGAAAGGCACGCCGGCCTCTCCTGCCACGGCTTTCGCCAACAAGGTCTTTCCTGTTCCCGGAGGTCCCACCAACAGGGCACCCTTGGGAATCTTTCCACCCAGATCGGTGTATTTACGGGGATTCTTCAGGAAATCGACGATCTCCTGCACCTCCTCCTTGGCACCGACCTGTGCGGCCACATCCTTGAAAGTGACACCCAGGTCATTGCCTTTCTCATACATTTTCGCCTTGCTCTTTCCTACGCTGAAGACGCCTCCGCCTCCACCGCCACCCATCCGGCGCATGAAGAAAATCATGATGAAGACAAAGAACAGGGCGGTTCCGATATTGAATATCATATTAAACATATCACCGCTCTTCTCGTTCTCGTAGGTGATATGTCCATTGAATTTGCCGTCTTTCTGGGCATCGTTGAGGAAGTTCTCCACCGATTCCACCGAACCGAACTCCACTTCAAGATAAGGGTTCGGTCCCGTTTGCTTGACGTCTGCCTCAAACACCTTCTGGATGAATTCAGGTGCGACATACATCCTCAGTTCGTTCTCATCCTTGTTGATGATCACTTCTTTGGCAGCCCCTTTGTTCACCCATTCTTTGAAGTTGAAGTAATTGTCTTTCTTTCCTACTCCGCCCCCTTTGCCGGCAGCCTCGTTACCATTGCTGGTGAAAAGCAGGATGCCCAAAGCCACGATAATGGTGAAATAGATCCAACTCATGTTGAATCTCGGCGTATTAGGTTTTTTGTTGTCGTTCTGTTCCATTCTGGGAGTAAAATATCAAAATTGAAAATGTCAGTATGACAGCACTGTCTGAGAGTCCTTCTATTCCAAATCAGGAATCTTTGTCAGGCAGGCATCTTCCCATAAGCCCTCAAGGTTATAATAGGACCTCAGGTCGGGCACGAAGATATGCACCATCACGTCAGTATAGTCCATGGCCACCCACAAAGCGTTGGTCAGTCCCACCACCTTGACGGGTTTTTCCCCGGAGTTTTCTCTCACATAGTCAGTCACCGACTCGGTGATGGCTTCCACCTGCAGGGGTGAGTTACCTTGACAGATGACAAAATAGCGGCAGATGGCTCCATCCACCCCTGTCATATCAGCAATAACTATACCAGATCCTTTTTTTTCCTGAATTCCTGTTGTAATGTCTTTTACCAGTTTTTTGATGTCGTTCATTCAATTATTCTATTAATCATCTATTATTTTCAGTCGGATTTTGCAAAGGTAATGCAATTTTTTGATTAAGATGACCAAAAGGATATTAATTTATTGAAACAAACCTATTAATTTTATTAAAAGAGAGCATGCAATGAGGACAAAAATGAGAAAAATGACGATTTCTCTGAAAAAAATCGGCGAAAAGCTTGTTTGTTTCAAAAAAAGTGCATACCTTTGCAGTTGCAAATAGGATAAAACCGACAACATTGGGATATGGTGTAATGGTAACACTACAGATTCTGGTCCTGTCATTCTTGGTTCGAGTCCGAGTATCCCAACAGAAAAACCGCCAAGCATTTGATTTCAAGGCTTGGCGATTTTTTT
>CADCQC010000394.1 GCA_902803455.1 uncultured Prevotellaceae bacterium | reverse complement strand
TGAGAACTATATGAAGAAAAATGATATCCATTTCCTCTTTCCAGGGCATTACAGCGGCGACAATCTGGAGACGCTCCAGAGGGTTGCCGATATCAAGAACATGTGCCGCGAGATTCTGGACGGTGAACGCAAGCCGACTGCCAGCAACGGTAACAATGGGGGCAATGACATGATGGTGGACGACAAGGGTGTCCGCATCAACTTCAGTAGCCGTACCGGAATGAAATAATCTTGCGGACCCCAGCATCCCTTAGTCCTTCTTCCACATGATTCCTGCAATGATGGTAATATAGCCTGCGAAGCACACCATCGGAGCGATGACGATACGCCGGACGGAGAAAATATCTTCTTGGAATAGCGTTTCTGTGCTTCCGTCTCCCGACATGAGCACCAGCCCCACGACAATTGTCACGCACGACATGAGGATCAGCACATAGTTGGTGCGGCTAAACATGGCCGGATGGTCTGTTTTGTTGGAATTGGTTGGCATGTCTTTCAAAATTTTGATGATATTTATTGATAAGTGGATCTCGCTCATATTGGTACGCGCATTCCAATGATTGCTGCATGGTCTTCAGCCATACATAGGCGGTATATTGAGACGCCTGCTGCCGTTTGGGGCCGATCGTTTCGATCCACGACAGCCATTCGTCGCTCCTGGTGAGAAGGTCGGCCAGTATGTCATCTCCCCGTGAGGTCTTCCCGTTCTCATAATAGCATCGGGCCAATGAGATGGCTGTCTCCGTGTAGGGGATGTTGTAGGCTGGCAGTTCTTTCTCCCATTTTTCTGCCACTGCCAATGCCCTGCGCTTGTCGCCTCGGGACAAGAGACTGTCTATGAGGATGCTCATCACATACTGGTGGGTGTGGGCCATATGCATGATATCCTCATCCACGTAGAGCCCTTGTTGGTGGAGTCCGCCAAACTTGAACCGGTGCATCACGTTATCATACATCCGTTCCACGGCTACCCGTGGGCCACCGGATTCGGGGGTGATGCGGTCGGCCAGGCCTTCGAGCATGTAATGGTCTCGCAAATAGGGTATCTCGCTTTCGCCCAGACTGATGGATGCATAGATCGGCCGTTCCCAATCTCCGTGCGACAGCATCTCAAGCACAAACAGGTCGTTTTTCTGCAGATAGCGGATACCTTTCAGCGAGATGTGCATTTGTCCTTTGGCTGTGGTGACGGTCACGCTGTCGGTGGGGATGCAGTGCCTCTCCGGCCGATCACTGAGCACCCAATGTCGGATGATGTTGCTCAATTCGAAGGGGTGGTCTCCAAATGTCTCTTGTGCCTCTGCTGGCTGGTCTCTATACAATTCTCGGATGCGCTCTTTCAGTTCGGGTACCACTTCCACCATGTCGTTCTTTCCTTCTTGATAGTCTGATCGGTTCCAGTCAAAGGGCAGGGGAGGGGAGTCATAAGCTGGTCGTTTCATCTGGTCGATATACCAGTCGGTGTTCACATACGACAGGTTGCAGTCGCGGGTGTCGGTGCGCTTGCCTTCCACTTCATGGTTATACCACAATGGGAAGGTGTCGTTATCACCATTGGTCAGAATGATGGGATGTCCTTCGCGGGGCATACTTTCCAGATAGTTCAGACCGAAATCCCTGCAGGCGTAGCGGCCAGAGCGGTCATGGTCGTCCCACGTCTGGCTGACCATTTGCATGGGGACCAGCAAACTCATGATCATGGCGGTGATGGCTGTGCACAGTGGCTTCTTGAATAACCTGTGTAAGATGGCTTCTATGGCGAATATACCCATTCCTATCCATATGGCGAAGGCGTAGAACGAACCGGCATAGACGTAGTCTCGTTCCCGTGGGGGTTGTGGCGGTTGATTGAGATACACCACGATGGCTAGTCCGGTCATCAGGAAGAGTAGTCCCACCACCATGAATTGGTGCTTTCCCTTGCTTCCACGTCGGTATTGCCAACAGAGTCCGAGTATGCCGAGCAAGAGGGGGAGTCCGTAAAACACGTTTCGGCCTTTGTTGGAGAGAAGGTCGGAGGGCATTTTTGACGTGTCGCAGTCTAGTAGCAGGTCGTCGATGAAGCGGATGCCGCTAATCCATTGTCCATGTTCCACCTCACCTTGACTTTTCATGTTGTTCTCGCGACCCACGAAATTCCAGAGAAAATAGCGCCAATACATGAAATACATCTGATAGGTCAGGAAAAAACGGAGGTTCTCACGGGTGGTGGGCAGATTTCCTCTCTTCTCCACACCGCCCATCCATTGCTCATAGGCCTGGGCGTGCTGGGGGGAGACCATGCGGGGAAACCACATCTGGTCTTTGTAAATATATTTCGGGCGATGGGCGATGGCGGAATAATGGTGTCCCGTATGGTCGTTCGTGGGGCGGTAGATGGGACTTCCCTCTTCCTTTTTGACCACATAGTATTCTCCTTGTGGCTCATATTCCAGTTCGCTGCAATAGGCGGGACCATAAAGAAGGGGCGTATCGCCATATTGCTCGCGGCTGAGGTAACTGCCAAGGCTAAACACGTTGTCGGGGGTGTTCTCGTCCATAGGGGGATGGGCTGACGAACGGATGAGAATGACGGCATAGCAACTGAAACCGATCAACAGCATCAAAAGACTCAGCAGACTACTTCTGAGTATTCTTTTGCGGGTGCGGATGATGAGGAGAATCAATAATGTGAGCAGCAGGAGATATGCACTGATGAGACCGGTGTGGTAGGGGAGGCTGAGTATGTTGACGAACAGCAGTTCGGCCCATCCTCCTATCCGGATGACGCCTGGGACGATGACATACAGGATGCCGAGAAGTATCAACATCCCTATTGCAAAGGCTTTTGAGCCGCCCCACCAGGTGGCGTGTTCTGCTTTCCTGAAGTAGACCACTAAGGCCATGGCGGGAATGCATAGCAGATTGAGTAAGTGTACACCGATCGACAGACCGATGATATAGGCGATGAGGATCATCCAACGGTCGCTCTGTGGTTCGTCGGCTTCCTCTTCCCATTTCAGAATCAGCCAGAACACCAGGGCGGTGAGGAAACTCGAGAAAGCATATACCTCACTCTCGACAGCGGAAAACCAGAACGTGTCGCTGAACGTATAGGCCAGGGCGCCTGCCATGCCGCTTCCCTCGATGAGAATCACCTGTGAGAGGGTGAGGTCGCTGCCTTCTTGTGTGAGTTTGCGGGTAAGGTGGGTGATGGTCCAAAATAAGAAAAGGATGCATCCTGCACTGAGCAATGCCGACATGATGTTGATCATCCGTGCCACATCGGATGGATCACTGGCCAATTGCGCAAACAGGTTGGCGGTGAGCATGAAGAAGGGGGCTCCTGGAGGATGGCCGATTTCCAGTTTATAACCACTGGCGATAAACTCAGGACAGTCCCACAGACTGACCGATGGTTCTGCCGTGAGACAATAGGTGAGGGCTGCTATGGTGAATGCCAGCCACCCTGTAATCGTGTCGATTTTTGAAAATGTCTTTGGTCGTATCATGCCGCTTTCGGTTTTGCTGCAAAAGTAGCAATTCCGGTGGCTCGTGATGTAAAAAACGACCTTACATCTGACTTACATTTATCTTACAATGACTGAACTTATTGATATTCAGTCGGTTTTGACTTTTCTTACAAGTTGGTATTCTTTCCCTCGCTTGTTGACAATTTCCATGTCCGACTGGGCTTTGAGTGCCACTTTCAAACGGCTGATGAATGTGTAAAGGGTGTTTTCTGGTTGTTCTTTCTTGGGCCAGAGCACCGCACAGATAGCTTCCTTGCTGAGCGTATGGTCGGGAGCAGTGGCAAACATGTCCATCAACTGTTCCTGCATGGGGGTGAGGTTGATTTCTCTTTTCATAGGTTGGATGGAGAGGGCCGACATCTCAGCGCTTCCCGACATCCTTGCTTTCCACGACATACCCAAGAATAGAAGAATGCATAAAATGAGGCCTGTGAGGGGAAGACGCTGGTCGGAGTGACCCAAAACAGCACAGAGCGATGGGTTGGCGTAGGCCTTGAGGGCGATGACAGCATCGTTGTCTTCTTGCTGTGAACAACGCCACAACAAGGTGTCGCTGCATACGAAGGCTTCCTCCTTGAAGAGATCTTGCCCGTCGGGGGACAAGAGGCATACGGAAATATGAGAGGTGTCTTTGAGTGAGGCACTGGACAGTTGATGGTTGAAATGGCTTTCCTCATCGTTCAGTGTCAATACCATATCACGATGGAGCGTGGTCAGACTGTCGAGCAGCGACGACTGTCGTGATTCGTCTAAGACAAATTGACGCAACGCACTGGTTAAGTCCTGGCGCATCTCTTCTTTGGTCTCTAAAAAGTTGCTGATCCCCATGGCGATAGAACTCAGCAATAGCATAACCGGAAAAAACATCAGGCAACGTAATCCTCTCATGGCATATTTTTTCGACAAAAATACGAATTTATGGTTACTAAATACAGTGCTCGTAACTTTTTTTATCTAATTTTGCAGACGTTTTACTAATTTTTTTCACTCAATGTACAAACCAGAATTCCAAAAGCGCGGGATCATCGTCTTCCGACAGTTTAAACGGAAGGGATGGGCTCTCTTTGCTTGTCTGGGGCGGGAGGTCGTCATCTCAGTACTGAGCGTGGCTACACTTTCATCAACGAAAGCGGCATGCGTCAGTCTGCAGATGGAGCGTGCCGACACCACACAGACAACAAAAGAGATCTGGCTTGGTGATGTAGGCATCACAGGCTCGCGGGCGCCGCTGACACAGAGTCAGGCGGCGAGAATGGTAACTGTACTGAGCCACGACGACATTGCGCAGGCGGCAGTACAAAGTGTTAACGATTTGCTGAAGTTGGCCGTGGGGGTCGATGTCCGACAACGGGGGGCTATCGGTTATCAGACGGACATCTCCATCAGGGGGGGCACACAGGAGCAAATCACTGTACTGCTGAATGGCATGAATATCTGTGATCCTCAAACGGGGCACAACGTGATGGATCTGCCTTGCCAACTGGATGAGATCATCCGGGTGGAGGTGCTGGAAGGACCGGCTGGAAGGGCGTATGGCACTTCTTCACTCGTGGGTGCGATCAATATTGTTACGGCTTCTGGTGAAGGATCATTGCCCATAGGGAAACGGACGCTAAAGAGTGACGTCAATCTGGAATGTGGCTCTTTCGGATATGCCAAGGCGGCTGTCATCGCGAATCTTTCTTCTACTCTTCCTTCTCAATTCTCTCTTCAACAGCAGTTCAGTTCCAGTTACCAGCGCAGCGACGGGTTTAGCCGCTCAAAAGAGGGAAACCTCAATACGGACTTTAGCGGTGCAAAGGCTTTCTATCAGGGGAAACTCGCCAATGAGATGCTGACGGTACAATGGCATGCGGGACTCTCTGACAGAGGATGGGGATCTGGAACATTCTATGCCACGCCTCGATGGCAGGCTGATGACCAGTATGAGCATACCACAAAACTGTTTACTGCCGTGCAAGCAGAGACGCGACAGGGGCCTGTCCGCTTCCGGCCTTCAATCAGCTGGAACCAATTTCGAGACCGGTATGAGGGATATCGCAATCGGCCTGACGTGATGAAGTTTAATCATCATAAATGCAACATCTATAGCGTAAATCTGAATAGTTTCTTCGACTGGAAGGCGGGACGTACGGCTGTCGGTGCTGAGATTCGTCATGAGGATCTGGTCAGTAGCAATCTTGGAGAACCGCTCAATAATGGGGAACAAAACGCTGATTCAAAATACTTACGTGGCATCAACCGCACCAATCTGTCTGCACATCTGGAGCACAATGTGCTGCTCCAAAAACTCATCCTATCGGCGGGCATCGTCGTGGCAAAGAGTTCGTGGAGCAATGCCGACTGGAAAATCTTTCCTGGCATCGACGTGAGTTACCAGCTTTATAAGTCGGAACTGTCTCCACTCAGCATCAAATTGTTCGCTTCCTACAACTCTTCACTGCGCCTGCCGTCGTTCACTGAGATGTATTACAAACTGCAGGGCTATGCGGCTGATCCTCACCTGAAACCAGAGGAGATGCGTGCATTGGAGGCTGGAGCACAACTGACATCCATCAACCTAAAGGCAAAGGCCACGGTGTGGCATCATCATGGACGCAACATGATTGACTGGATCATGGACACCCGTTTGGGTGACGACGCGGTTTGGCAGAGTGTCAACCACACCCGCATCAATGCCACCGGCTTTGAGGTGTCGGCTGACATGAGCCTACAGCAGCTTCTCTCAAATGTGTTCTCTCCGTCCTCGGATGTTCCTTCCATACATCTCTCCTACAGCTACATCACGCAGAGCAAAGACCTTGAACAGGGGATCGTCTCGCAATATGCGTTGGAGTATTTGCGCCACAAACTGGTGGCCTCCTTGCACACACCGCTGTGGCGTCGTCTCTCGTTGACGGTCTCTTCACGTTACCATGACCGTGAGGGACAGTACACCTCGTTCAACGGTGATGTATGCGACTACCGCCCTTTCACATTGGTGGATGCACGCTTGCAATGGAAGGCGGCGAGCCACACGCTCTATGCTGAGGTCAACAATTTATTTGATAACCGCCACTATGTGGATTACGGCAACGTGCCGCAACCTGGTATATGGTTCGTCTGTGGAGTGAAATACCGTCTCCCATTATAAGTTGTTTCATATGTGTTTGTTATTGTGCTATTCTCTGATGGTCATTTGGATATATTGACTATTATAAGTACATTTGCAGCCAATTATTTACCTTCTATGCACTAATGAAAAAATCTGTTTCTTTCATTTTGGCGTTGGTGGTAGCGATGGCTCTCCACGCCGGAGTAATCACGGTTACGGTAGACGGAACCCAATACCAGACGATCACGGGATTTGGTGCTGCTTGCTGCGATGGGGCCATGTGCCCTTTCGGCAACGACACGCAGCCTGTTAAACTGCTCTATGGTCCTACTTCAAAAATCGGACTCAACATCATGAGGATGGAAATCTCACCCAACTTCATCGGCGATATCGTCGTCCCGGAGTGGAACAACTGGGATTCACCGTATGACTGGAAAGGATCCTTGCCCTCGGCAAAGATTGTCAAACAGCGGGGCGGTATCGTCTTCGGTACGCCTTGGTCGCCTCCTGGTGAATACAAAACCAACGGGTCGGCACAGGGGGGTAACAGCGACAGCCAGGGTAAAATTAGAGCTGAACTGCGTACAGACTGCTATGAGAAGTTTTTCCCGTGGCTGAACACGTTCTTGGATTACATGAAGAAAAATGGTGTCAACGTGGATGCCGTGTCCATACAGAACGAACCTGATTGGTGGGTCGATTATTCAGGTTGTCTCTATACGCCTCAACAGCAACTCAACCTGGTCAAAAACTATGCTCATATGCTCGATAGGGAGACACACAAAGGGGTGAGGCTGATCAGTGCCGAACCGCTGGGCTTCGATCCAAAATATTCTGACCCGCTCATGAAAGATGAGGTGGCTCGTGATCAGATAGACATCATTGCCGGACATCTCTATGGGCATCCGCCACTTGGCAATATGAAGAGTGCTTCTGTGCTGGCTTCCAAGTACGGCAAGGAAGTGTGGATGACGGAGCATTCTGTGACCGACAACATCGACCACCTGCCCAACTGGCATGAGCAACTGATCTTTGCAGAGGAACTCAACGAATGTATGCTCGCTGGATGTACGGCTTATATCTATTGGTATATGCGTGCTCATTGGGCTTTCGTGGGAACGGGAGAATCGAAGTATAATCCTGGCAACACGAAAAATACGCTGCTTCCTCGTGCTTACGTCATGTCTCATTTCTCTAAACATGTGACGGGTTCCACGCGTCTGGGTACCACTGCTAGCGTCAAAACTGGCACCAACTCGGCTTTCGAGACTTCAGCCTATATCAAGGGCGATTCTCTCATCGTCATGGCCATCGATACCACCAAGTATGCGCACGACCTGAAAATCATATTGCCTTACAAGGTGAAAAGTGGTGTTCATCTGTTGTCAACTGCCAATGATGCTCTCCTGCAGGAGTCGACGATCGAGATCAGCGAACCTGTGGAGGAGGTCACGGTTCCCCTGCCGGCACGCAGTCTGAATACCTATATTTTCATGATTGACCAAACCGATGCCATCAGAAATCCGAAACCTGCGGCTCAGGTGGCTTCCAAAACCTATTACGATCTGAGTGGCCGCCGGTTAGACATGCCTCGTGGAATATGCATAGAGCGGTCTTCAGATGGTTCTTCACGGAAAGTTTACATAGAAAATTAATTGTGTCCAGAACTCAGCCCCGAAGTTAGCCCTGAAGGGGCGCTAAGATCATAGCTGGGGGTGCAACCCCCGAAAAAAGCAGGAGGGTATGTCAACACAAATTGACATACC
>CADCQC010000393.1 GCA_902803455.1 uncultured Prevotellaceae bacterium | reverse complement strand
GGCTCTTTTGTACTGATTCTGGCTGGTGCCTTAACCACCCACCTGACAGCTCACAAAGGCATGGTGCATCTGCGTGTAGGACAAACCGAACGCCAATACGTGCAAACCGACGACCCGCGCCACATGGTGATGACCGACCTACCCTTTGAGTTGCGGTTGGACACCTTCATGGTCCAGTACCATGAGGGCACGATGGCAGCCTCCGACTATGTTTCGGCCTTGTCTGTCATCGACGGCGACGAGGTACGGCGTGATACGGTTTCGATGAACTCCATCCTCTCGTACCACGGTTTCCGCATCTACCAAAACAGTTATGACTACGACGGTTATGGCAGTATCTTGTCCGTGAACAGCGACCCGTGGGGCACGCCCATGACCTATCTCGGCTATGCCCTGCTCTTCTTCTCGCTGATTTATATGCTCATCGACCCCAAGGGAGCCTACCGCCCGTTGCTGCGCCACCCAGCGCTCAAGCGTGGAGCCTTGGCTCTTCTGATGATTGCAGGCGCGACGGGCAACCTCTTTGCCGACACGCCCCCCACCCTGCCCCGTGCCACAGCCGAGAAATTCGGACGATTGCTTATCAACTACAATGACCGCATCTGCCCGCTTCAGACCTATGCCATCGACTTCACCAAGAAACTGACCGGGCGGAAGAGTTATGCAGGTCTGACCGCCGAGCAAGTGCTCAGCGGGTGGCTGTTCTACTCTGAATCGTGGAGTGCCGAACCGTGCATCAAGGTTAAGGGGGGCGAACTGAACCATGTTTTGGGTACTGACGGCAAGGCATCGCTGAATCAGTTTTTTGACCCACAGGCCGGCTATAAGCTCGGTCCGCTGATAGATGCGTATCGTCATGGCTCGAACGACGGGCTACACAAGTCGGCGCATAAGGCCGACGAACAGTTGCAGCTCATCATGGACCTCCGCCAAGGGTTGACCTTGCGTGTGCTGCCCTACACCGACGAGCGAGGCTCCACCGTTTGGTACACCCCCTCAGACTCCATCCCCGACACTGTGGAGGGCGAACACAAGAAATATATCACACAGGTGTTCAACTTGATGTACGATGACGTAGTGGCAGGAAACGATGAGCGTGTGAACGTCTTTTTAGACAAGATGCTCGTCTATCAACAGCAGAACGGAGGCCGTTCGGTGCCTTCCGACACACGCATCAAAGCCGAACGGCTCTACAATGCCATCCCCTTTGCCACCATTCTCTTCATGGTTTGTCTGACAATGGGATTCCTGTCGCTGGGATATTTCATGTGGCGGCTGACAAAGGCAGACAACGACACTGCCAGCTGCCACCAACGGAAATGGCCCTTGCGGTGTTTTATGGCTGTCATGCTGATGGCATTTTTAGCCTTGACGGTCTGCTTAGTGTTGCGATGGATCATCCGCGGCACGGTGCCGATGGGCAACGGCTATGAGACGATGCTGTTGATGGCCTGGCTCATCCTGTTGGTGTCGATGGTGTCGAGCCGGTGGTTCCGCATCGTGATTACTTTCGGTTTCCTGCTTTCAGGTTTTTTCCTGTTGGTGGCGCACATCAGCAATATGGACCCGCAGATTGCCCACCTCATGCCCGTGTTGCAGTCACCGTTGCTGAGCATCCATGTATCAGTCATCATGATGTCGTATGCATTGTTGGCGCTCACCTTCCTTTGTGGAGTGATGGCCGTCATCTTGCGTTTAGTCAACCGCCGCCGCCCTGAAATGATGCAGGGTCAGTTGGAGTCGTTATCTGTACTAAGTCGTCTATTTCTCTATCCCGCCATGACCACACTCGGTTTGGGCATCTTCATCGGAGCCATCTGGGCAAACATTAGTTGGGGACAGTATTGGAGTTGGGACCCAAAAGAGACATGGGCACTCATCACCTTCATGATATACGCCGTGGCAGTGCACCGCGGCACCGTAAAGTCGATGCAGCGCCCGCTGACCTATCATATTTATATGATATTTGCTTTTTTGAGCATTCTGATGACCTATTTCGGCGTCAACTATCTGTTAGGGGGCATGCACTCGTATGCGTAGCCGATAGACAAATGCCCCATAGTGCAATCAATTCGTACGTTGAACAACAAACGATTACTTACGTTGAACTACGGACAATAATGTACGTTGAAACACGAACAATTATGACGTGATTTCAACACCTCATCAACCGAGAATCTGGTCTAAATAGGTATAGAATTTGGGATCTTCGCCAATGACCATATTATCGACTTTTCCATCGGGAGAGATGACCACTTTGGTGGGGAATCCCTGAATGCCATAGTCTTCGAGCACTTTTGAACCGTCAGGGCAATAGACATGTAACCAAGGAAGTTGAAGGTCATTGACCGCTTTTCGCCAATCACCATCCGTATCTCCACAGTCGATACCAATGATTTCAAATTTCCCTTTGTATTTGCTGTAGTATTCTTTCATCTTCGGCATGCCCTTGACACACCATACGCACCAAGATCCCCAAAAATCAAGCACCACATATTTTCCTCTTAATGAACTCAGCGTGAGCGGTTTGCCCTGAATGTCAGTCAGAGTGAAATCTGGGGCATCATCCGTTGATGCCGTAGAAGGAGCGGCCTGCTGTTCCACGGACGTGGGAGCAGAGGGTGTATTCTCTGATGAAGAGGAACCATTGGAAGAGTTGGAAGTCTTGTTTCCACAAGCCATCAACGAGACGGCCATCCAAACGCCGGCGATGCCGTACAAGAACGTTTTTGTTGTCATGGTGTGCGAAAGTTGAATTATTTCATATACGACGTGCCGTCGAAGCAATGCGTGCAGACACGCTCTTTGGGCAGTCCGATAGATTCGATAAGTTTCTCAAGTTTTGCGAACCTCACTGTGGTGAGACCTAATCTCCGTCCTATCTCCTCGACCATCTTCTTGTATTCTGGCGAGTCGGTGGTGGAGTATTTCTCTAAGTTTTTAGAAGCATCGCCCTCAAAATCCTTGATCACCTGACGGGTGATGAGTTCCAAGTCGCTTTTCGACGATGTAAACTGTATGAACGGACAGCCATAGACCAATGGCGGACAAGAGATGCGCGCATGCACCTCGCGTGCACCATAGTCGAAAAACATTCGCACATTGTCGCGCAACTGGGTTCCACGCACGATGCTATCATCACAGAACACCACTCTTTTCCCGTTGAGGATAGCCCTGTTGGGGATGAGTTTCATCTTCGCCACAAGATTTCTCCTCGACTGGTTGCCCGGAGTGAAACTACGCGGCCATGTGGGAGTATATTTCAGGACCGCCATTTTGTAGGGTATTTTACTGCCTAAAGAATAGCCGATAGCCATGCCCACCCCCGAATCGGGCACGCCACACACGCAGTCGGCCTCGGTGGGGTCTTCCTCCCCCATCAGTTCGCCGTTGCGCTCTCGCATGGCTTCCACGTTGATGCCCTCGTAATCG
>CADCQC010000392.1 GCA_902803455.1 uncultured Prevotellaceae bacterium | reverse complement strand
TATAAAACGGCGGCTGATGTCCTGCTCGAGGCTTTGGGAAAACAGATCAATGTCACTTCTGATCCTGGTTCAAATGTCTATTGGTTGCCGTCTGCGGCTACACCTGGTCACTATTCACCGATTTGGAACAACAGCCAACCCTATCCTTACGAGGCTGTGTCGGCGATTATCTATGACTATACCAACAACCAGACCAATACATTGCTGAAGCACTTCTCCAACGAGTATCCCAACCAGTATCTGCTCCGCCCCTCTGCCAAGGCACAGGAACTGTTTCTCAGCAAAGAACTCAATCCTGGCGCTGCCACCAACGATACCCGATACAAATGCCTCTTCGGGCAATCTGGCGGTAAGAGTTATATCGCAAAATACCGTCCGGTGGGTAGTTCTGCCCGTGTCAACGCTTATCAGGACGACTGCCATATCTATATCTACAGGGCTACCCAATATCACATGATGCTTTGTGAGGCGCTCAACCATCTCAAACGGTTTATTGCCTTGAATGCCGTACTCAACACCGGTGTAAAGGCGGGAGAGCAAGATGATTGCTTCAGACCTGATATGCCGGAATGGGAGGGGTTCGCCAGTACGGTTGATCCGACCAAGTGCGACTGGACCGGAACAGCCAACTGGGGCACACGCAAATACCCGTCGCTGGGTATCCGTGGATGCTTCACCGGACTTCAGGTGCGTCCCGTGAAGGACAACACCCATGAACTGGGTGAATTGGGCACCATCCGATTCAACGACATGGCACTGCTCGATGAGTCGATGTTGGAATTTGCCGCCGAAGGGAAGGTCTATCCCATGATCAACAGAATGGTGGTGAGATACGCTGATCCGTCGATCGCTGCCGACCGCATCTGCAGCAAGTATGAGGATGAAGGTTTGGCTGCCACCGTGAGACAACGCATCATGGAAGGGGGCTATTGGGTGCCTTATGATCTGTAATTTCCTATGAATTGAATTCGTCAATGAAATACATCTTATCTTTTATTATTCATTAATACCTGTACTTATGAAAAAAATCTTTACTCTTAGCATGCTGCTCGCTGTCACCTTGTGTGCAAGTGCGCAGCAGACCTACCGTAAGTCGTGGGACTTCACCAAATGGAGTGCCCGTACGGTGGAGAATCTGAAGGCGGAGTCGGCAAAGGGGCCTTCCACGGGTGCCTGGTCTGACGTGGAGAAGAAAGATGCCACGGAACCTACCGCTGCCTCCAAGGATAACTGCTTCTGGGAGGTGACCCACCAAGGTACATCCGAGGGTGCCACAATCCAGGCCAATGGAGAGCCCATCGCAGAATTGGAAGGGCTGCTCTACACCAATACCACCGACCGCTCACTGGCCATAGCAGTTGACTACCCGGGTCCGGATCCCTCCAGCAGTTTCGGTCCTTACAAGGGAGCCTCTTACCTCTGGTTTGGCGGTTCGAAGAAAAACTATTTCGTCATCCCGCACGTGGCTCCCGGAACAGTGATCAAGATGGGTGTGGAGTCGCATAAGGTGACGGATGCCCGTGGTGTGAACCTCTATATCGGTTTCGGTACCTCTGGCACGCAACTCTTAGACCCGCAGGGCAACAGTGTGGCTGCTCCGACGGCCTATACCGATCAGGAATGGCTGGTGCCCACTGATGCACCCGACACACCTAATGATGACGGTACTTATGACATCCAGATCTACAACACCAACGGATGCCATATTTATTACATCATAGTGGGTGATGGTGATTCTCCACAAGTGGAGGATGCCAAGAAGATCGGTTACCTCTTCAATGCCAATAATGCGGATGATTATGCATACGCTTTCATCAGCGGTGACAGCCGTTTTGCTGTGACCGATATCGATGTGGCGGCTGCCATCCCCTCTGCCGAGGAACTGCAGGCCTTTGATGCCATCGTCATCAGTCCTACCATCGCTGCCGACAATGCTTGTCTGCCTGTGATCAAGCAGGTGATCGCTTATGTTCCTGTGCTCAACCTGAACCCCAATCTCTATGAGGCTTTGGGATATGGAAAGGCCGTGAAGACGGATGTCAATGTGCTGACGGTCAAGGATCCTTCCAATGCTGCTTTTGAGGGCTTGGACGTTGAAAGTGGTCTCGAACTGCTCAATGAGGGTGGCATCACCGGTGTGGAACTGGGTGATTACTTCGCTAATGATGCTGTGCTGGCTACAGCAGGCGACGTAGTGGCCATGCACATGCACAACAAGACACGTAATGCTTATATGTTGCTGCCGCTCACTCTTGAGGATATGCTCGTCGCATCAGAGAGTGCTATCGTCAACCTGCCCGTGCAGGCATTGGCTGCTGTGGCTGCTACCAAAAACAACGTGATCAATGTGTGCACCCCAATCATCCGTCAGGAAAAACTCGACGGACAGACCATGGTGACAATCTCTGCTGCCAACTCGACGGATATCTATTACACCACGGATGGTTCTACACCTACCAGAGAGAGCAATCGCTACACCGTACCGTTCGCTGTCACCAGTCCTGTGACTGTTAAGGCTTTCGGCGTGGGAGATGGCTATCTTGACAGTGAGATTGCTGAGGCTCAGGTGACAATCGCCACAAAAGCCGCTACTCCGGTCATCAACGTGGCTCGTGAGGCTGGTAAGTCAGTCGTGACACTCTCTGGCGCAACAGAGGGAACGACAGTTTACTACAGTTTCCGCAGTACAACTACCGAAACCGAGTCAAAGATCTACAGCGAGCCTGTGGAAATCACCACTCCAACCACCATCTATGCTTTTGCAAGTGGTGGCGACTATCTCACTTCCGACATGACCAGCAAGTTCGTGGGTGTCGACGGTATCGACAACACCAACATCCGCTGGGATGTGGTCGCTCACTTCGACGCCAATGCTGATGACTGGAAAGGCAAGGGTCAGCAGACCAATGATGCCGGTGAGATCATCAATGCCAACTATTTCTTCACCTGGGGAAAGAACGCCGGTACATATTACAACACCGAGTCTGTCAAGGAAATCATCAAGACAGAAGAGGGCAACGACTCCACGATCTACAATGCCTTTGAGCCAGAGACCTATGAGGCCAATGGCTGGATCTTGAAGTCCATCGGTCAGGTGATGACATGGGAGAGCCTTAACCTCGGTTACAATATCGGC
>CADCQC010000391.1 GCA_902803455.1 uncultured Prevotellaceae bacterium | reverse complement strand
TACTTCCAAAAATGAAGTAATCATTTTCCAAGAAACGTTCCACTCTCAATCTCATGCTGCTGATATCATAGGTAGACATATCTTGAGAGATCAGTTCCACATCTTTCAGACCGCCCGCACCGGTGGGTATGCCTACCATTTTCATCACAAGTGCCGGAGTGGAATGAAGGTTCTCGTTGGATCGTTCTACAAACATCATGGAGTTGTAGAAGTAACGTTGATCTTTGCTCAAGGTGCTTTCTGAATTGCCTTTAACACCGAGTGTGCGGTGCTTATACTTGTTTTCTACCATGACATAAAGACCTCTTTCTTCCATGTTGGTCGACTCAAAAATCGCTTTGTACTCTCCTGCAGTGGACTCGTCAACCGTAATGTTTAGCGGATTAGTGGTAATAATATCACCAGTGCCATTATGGGTCCACCCAATAAATCGACCGCAAAGCATATCTGAAGTCGCTGTTAGTGTGACGACATCGCCTAACTCGTTGGTGGGATTATCAATATTCACTGTACCGTAGCGCTCATCGGAGGATTCGACATAGACCAAACCCCTTTGGGCAAAGTGGGCAATATAGCTGATAAGATAAGGATTTTGTCTATCAGATGCTTCTGTTGCAGTCATGGTAATCAGGTCCGTGGCGTTCATGGCATTACTAAACGCAACTTCGTTACCTTTGTCATCTATGCGTGACCAATGCGTGAACACACATCCTTCTTCTGGTTTGGCATAAAGATAGGCTGTTACTGTAGCGGCGTGCACACCGACATTAGCGCTTTCTTCAAAGGTGGTGGTGCCGTAAAACTTCCTATATCTGATTTTTTCTGTGTCAACAGGTTCGTTGTAGATGTAGATCTTACCCTTGTCATCAGGTACAGCCTCTGCTTCTAGCTCATAGAAAAAGGTTGCTCCACCAGCCATAGACAAGGCAGAGGAGCATATCATGATGATGAATGTGAGGATTTTTTTACACATGCTTGATGTTCTTTAATAATTCGTAATTCTTGGCAAAATTACAAAAAAATCATGAGGTATAATAAAAATAAGATATTTTCACACATCTTTTAACTTTTCGTTGATATACAAAAAAGAGAGGTGATGATTGCTCACCACCTCTCTTTTTGTATCGAAAGTCTTGGCTTCTGATTATTCTTCCCAAAGACTCTTGTTGCTGAACATGTTGTCTACATAGTCCTCTGTTTCTGTAGTCTCGCCATCAACGTTACCAACAGGGATATAAGACTTGTTACCAAAAAGCTCGTCAAGCACTCCATGCTGGAGGCTCAAGGTCATCACTTTGCAAACCGGGTTGATATATTGTTTCTTCATAATTCAAAAGTGATTTTAAATTTATTTAATAACCATCTTCTTGCCATTCACGATATACAGACCCTTAGTAGGATTGTTGACGATGCGACCCTGAATGTCATACACGGCATTGTTTTCACTCTTCACGGTGCTAACCTCGCTGATACCATCGGCATATGTCTCGTTGTCAACCATATAGATGTTGATGTTTGCCATTTGTTCTTCAAGGAGCATGAATGCCTTGTTGGCAACCACGTCACGTTGTGAATATTTGTAGAAGCCGAGGGGGTTGTCAGCATTGTTTCCTCTGTTGAATACGCGCAATACTTTTCTGGGATAATATGTTCCCTCATCCAATGGGCGAATATGATAGATGAATTCATCCTCATCGTCAAATGTCTTGCCGGAGCGCTCGAATCTCTTTGTGAAGAAGATACCTCTTAAGAATGATCTGTCAGTCTCCTCTTGGATGGCATTGTTGTCATCCTCTGGAACTGGGCAATTGTCATCAATGTTACCGTAGGGGAGAAGCACGTTGTTCAGATGGCTGCTCTTGGAGCACTCAATCACAACTGGTGTGCGGGCAGGAACGATGTCAGTGTACTCTTTGGTTTTCACGTAACCAACCTGAGTGTTGGGCTCAATTGTAGATGCAAATGTTCCAAGTACTGGAGCTTTCTCAATACCCCATACGCGGACGGTCTTACCATTTTCATCAATAGCACCATTATTTTGCACAATCTGCATAGCGAAGTCTGTGTAAAGAGTGGTGTAGAAATGGCTCTTGCCCAAATTACCTTCGGGTCTTCCTTGTACATATGCGTCAACAGCAAAATAGTCAGTGCTACCATTGGTGTCATCTGTACGGGCAACGATTGGCTCAAGCACCCACTTAGCAAAGTCTTTTGCTCTCTGAATTTCAGGAATCAGCACGTTGCTACCTACATAGTCAATCTTGTTCTCATTGGCAAACTGGATGTATTCACCTTGCACAGGACCTGGAGAATAGTATTGATAAGTAGCCAAGTCTGTTTTAACCTCACCACCAATCAGATAATAGGTGTGACCCATGTGGATACGATCTTTGTACCATGTGAAATCGTCGACAAGTTGCTGCCAGCCATTAGCTTCATAATATTCAATAGCAGTATCGAACATCAAATTATAAAGCTGATGTGCCAAAGCAGTTTTGTTGTTAACATTGTTCTCAAACACACCTTTTTCGATAAGCATGTTGGCCAAAGGCATGGTGTTTGGAGTAGTACTCTTCAGATAATACTCTTGCAGTGATTCATCGTATGATTTCTCGTACTGGTATACCACAGGTACTTCACCCGGACCCTCTGTAAATTCTGGTGCACCAGAATATTCAGCTGGAGCAGGCTGCAAGAACATCTTCATGTAGTCAAACATCTCTTCAAGCACGGAAGCTCTCTCAGCTTTGCTCAGACCCCAAGTTGGACCCAGCAGGTTAAGTGCAGCTGCAAATCCATCCTTCAGTTTCTCAACGATCGGAGTATAGGTGGCAGCAGATGCGTCAATAGCTTGTGAACGCAGGTTGATCACTTCCAGATCTTCTGCTGTCCAGTCTGTGTAAGGAGCAACTTCGGGATCAGTCTCCACTTGCTGGTTGGGCTTAGCCATGATGTACATTACAGTACCGGGCATGGTGATGGCATCTTCTGGAGTGGTCTGGGGCTGTGCCTCTGTCTCCGTCTTTACATTCATCACACCAGTACCTCTCAACTGGTTGTAACCCACATTGATGATTCGGTAGAAGCCATCGATTACGGGCTGGTCATCTGCTCCATTTTGCTGAGCATAAGAGCCAAGGCTTACCGCAGAAGCGATAAACGTCATTAATAAACCTTTCGTAAATCTTCTCATAATTTTGTAAATATTTAAGTTTATATATAAAAAATTCTCGTTTTCTGGGGGATTAAACTCGTCGTCAACGAGATTATTCTCTTTTTTACTCTAAGAATATTTGTCGTGTTGCGTCTCCTTTTTTTTAATGTCCTTTCGTAGGGATATAGATATTCGCTGCAAATTTATAAACTCTTTCTTAATTGACAAAGATTTTTTTACTAATTATTTCTTAAAAAATGTAAAAATCCACTTGCGGCAATAGCTACAATGGGGCATGATAGGCACTTGTGTGATTCATTTTCACAATCACGTCTATGTCTTTTGAAAATCGTACATTTTTTTTGCATATTTCAGCATTCTCGCAGATAATCCATCGATTCTTCTATTAATGCCATGGTGGCGTTTTGATTGATTTTGACCTTACCGATGTTTTCTAATAAGGTGAAATTGATGCGTCCCGACCAGTTCTTCTTGTCATGGGTCATCAATTCTGTCAACGCAGGATAATCATCACAGGTGATGGGCACTTGTCCGTAGCATTCTTTAATGAAACGGGTAGTGCTGCGAAGTTTGTCTGTCGGGAATCCTGCCAGCACATGACTGAGGTAGAGTTCGCATACCAGGCCGTATGCTACTGCTGTGCCATGCAACAAGGGATTGCCTTTGTCTAAAGACCACGATTCGATGGCATGGCCGATGGTATGGCCTAGGTTGAGGGCTTTGCGAATACCTTGTTCGTAGGGGTCCTTTTCCACGATGCGCTCCTTCACGGCCACTGACTGTCCCACCATCTGTTGCAACCGCTCCAAATCGGGTGACAAAATGTCGAAAGAAAGAAGTTCCGAC
>CADCQC010000390.1 GCA_902803455.1 uncultured Prevotellaceae bacterium | reverse complement strand
CAAATCTTTTTCCCATCGACAACCGTTGGAACATCCTTTGCACCGTATCCAGCTCGGATATGAACTCGCTGAAACAGCTCAACGAGGTGATACGCCACCGCTTTGGTGAAGCCAAGGACATCGACGAGTATCTGCGTCGTGCCGATCTGCTTAATTACGAGAGCACCAAGGCGATGTTTGAGTCATTTCGCGTCCGATGGCCTCACACCACAGGTGTCATTCAGTGGATGCTTAATGGAGCACGCCCCGGAATCTACTGGCAACTCTACGATTACTACAAACAGCCCAATGCTGCCTATTATGGCGTAAAGAAAGCCAACATCCCTGTACAGCTTATATACGACTACTACCAAAAAGCCGTGTTGGCTGTTAACGAAACCATGAACGCTGTCAGTCTGAACGCATCGATGAGGCTGCTGATAGGTGGAGAATCAGCAGAAGAGACCAAACAGATTGAGATAGCGCCAGGAACGGTGGTCAAGGTATTCGACATCAAGACCAACCATGACGCTACCGCATACCTGTTTCTAAAACTGTCTGATAACAATAGATCCTTGGTTGCCACCAACGAGTATTTCATTCCTTCAGGCTATGATACTTACGATTGGGATAAGACCACATGGATCAACACGCCTATCACTCAATACATATCGTATGCTATGCTGGATGATCTGTGCACCAGCAATTGCGAGTTGAAGGTACAACCGTCGGCAGATGGAGATTACGAGGTGACGGTGAGCAACCCCACAGACAAAGTGGCCTTGATGATTCGTTTGACTGCCAAAGATTCAAAAGGCCAACTTATCTGCCCCACATTTTGGTCGGACAACTATCTCACATTAGCTCCTGGAGAGACACGTACAGTCACCTGCAAAATGCCGTCCTTGTCTGCCAAAGACAAAATCAGTATCACAATTTCCGAGTGAAGTGATGTAAAGTGAAATGCCTGCAAGATCTATTGTCTCCAGTTGACATTCCTTTTAATGATTTCTATTGACTTTCCATGTCCGCCAATAACACAATTCGACTCCATCACCGATCTGGTTATGGTTGAATTAGCTGAGATAATATTGTTGTCAGCTATTGAAACCCCCTTTAATATGGTGTTCCTACAACCAATCCAGACGTGATTGCCGATTGTTATTGGTTTAGGAGAGTTGATGATGGCTTCATCTGCATTGAGAATATGATGGAAATCAGAATCCATCATGAGAATATCCCAAGACAATAGACAATGATTGCCAAAGGAAATCTCCTTTTGGCAAATAATCTCTGAGTTTCCTGTTATCATCAAGTTTTCGCCAAAAGTCAGTGTGGCTTCTTTACCAACACTAATCTTGCTGCCACGACCAATACATGCTTTCCCTTTGAATACCAGGATTCCTGATACTTCCCACATCGTTCTAGAGTACATGAAATCTTGTGTGCCTATACCATGAACTCCAAATTTGATCATTCCAGTTTTGATGGGGCCGTCGATTACGATTCGACCTTTCATCCGATAGAGTTTGGAACGCCAGTAGATAAAGACAGGCATGTGGATAGCTGTTTTAAATGGGAAATAGTGAAGGTTAAAGAATATAGTCTTCCATAGGTTGACATTCTTTAACTGTGATAACTTCATAACAAAATTTAAAGCCATAGCAAACCACAATCTTGTCCGACAAACACCCATAATCGGACTGGTAATTAATTAATGATACTGTGACTACAAGAGAAAAGCGGGGTATTTGGCTCCAGCTTGTTTTCGAATCGACAAAAACAATGCGTCAGCTTCGTATTTCAAGATGTAGTGCTCCCTATAACCGCTCCGACAGATTTAGAAGTCGATACGGCATGTGTTTGCAGTTGCAAAGTTACGAATTATCTTGCAATTATGAACATTATTCGGTGAAATGAGTAGCTTTCCGGTATTGGCTGGCAGTATCTACGATATGATGTAAGTACTTACTCCATTAGCGCAGCATAGTCAGTATTCATTGCAATCTGCCTACCTTTTTCCGTAGCCAGTTTTTCTGGATCGGGTGTGATACCGGCACGCCATAGATCCAGACGGTCAGCATCAAAGCATGCATCGATGGTGGGGTCGCCTGTCTTCATGGTGGTGGTATGGAGGCGGCAAGCTATCTTCAGCAGTTCTATTTGTTTGTCGGACAACGGTTTCAGATAAGTATCTCTCAGCGTGTCAATCCATTCGGCTGCCTTAATGCCATGCAAAGTGTCATAGCCGTCTACCGTACGGCAAGAATCGTGTAGGTAGGCGAATAAGGCCACGACCAGGGAATCAACGTCTGGCGTGATCAACTGCTGTCCGTAGGCATAGACCCTGTCCCAGTGGTTGATTCCATGTAGTTCGCCGAGTGTCCATCTGGAATGGACGTAGTCACGTAATGTCTGAATGATTTCCTGCATACTGGATTATCATCATATTTATGATAACAAGGGCATAGACGAAAATTCAAAAATGGGATGTGCCATGCGGCACATCCCATTGATATGAGATAAATCCCTCTGGCTTATTTATCCCAGAGGCTCTGCTGAGGCAAGATCAGCTCATCCTCATCTGCTTCGAAAGATCCTTGGTTGCTGTCATACTCTGTCGTCTCGTGACTGACAGGATTAACAGGAGTCTCTTCCTGCAACAGATCTTTTTGCATGTGGAGGACCACGATGTCTACGGCGGGAATGATATATTGCTTTTTCATTTCAATCTGTTATTATTTACGGTTGAACATTTATTTCACAACAACTTTCTTGCCGTTCTTCACGTAGATTCCGGTCGTTGTAGGCTTGCTGATGCGCTGGCCGCTGATGGTGTAGAACACGTCCTCACCATTCTCTGCCACCTTGTCGAGAGCAATCTCCTCAATGGCGTCGGTGTTCTCCTCACCGTCGAAGAAGATCTCGAGAGAACCTTCGTTGACTGCGCTTGTGCTCTTCTTCACATCGCTGCCCTTCAAGACGAGGTAGGCGGTGTTGGCATTACCAGAGGCGCCAGAAGCAGCAACTCTCACGAAACGCTCCGTATAGTCCTTGTTCGCATCCTCATCTGTAGTAGGATGTTGAACACCCTTGCCATCCTTATACTTGTAAGAAAGTACGTAATGCACATTTGTGTCGTCATTGATAGCTTCCATACTAACACCCGAGATCGATGTGCCATTAAGGTTGGCCACCATCACATTACCAGCCATGCTGGCAACATTGTTCTGATCTACGTTGGCGTTGTCTGTGGCTGAGTTACCAAGGGCATTTCCACGGAAAGTTGTCAAATAGAAACCGTTGACATTTTCAATAGCATTGGTGATCTTTGCAGCATTCAGGTAGTCGTGGATGGCAGGCACGAAGAGGTAGACGGTTTCTTTGGCTTTGAACTTGTTTTCAAATTCCTTGTCACTGTCTTTGTGTCCCCAGTAGATGATACAACCTGTCTGGGCTGTGCCGGTCTCGTTGATGGTGGAACCGGTGTACATCATCGGTTTAGTGATCTCTGTCAGACGAATACCGTTGATCAGCTGGGTCTTGGTATCCCTCACATAAGGATCGTTGGAATCATCTTTCACCACGATGTAAGTCTTCACATCAGGCTCAGAAGTAGCACCCTCGACGGAAGCATCCTTATAATACTTGCCATTGAAGTAAGCGGTCAGATTGTGGTCGATGAGGTGGTCACGGCTCTCAGAAGCCCAACCGATCGCGTTGAGTTCCTTCGGGTCGGTGGAGACAGCGATTTCCTCGATGAGAATGTCGTTCAGATAAAGAGTAGCACCTCCATCGCTGGCTGACAGATCGCAGTAGGCTAAGTATGGCTCGCGATCATTACCAGTTGACTGTGAGGCAATCTCCTCCACATAGACAGCGAATATTTGGATACCGCTGTTTGCACTGCCGAGGATAATCTCTGTGGCTTCGTCTGAAGATCCTTGCAGCGTGGCGGTCTTCGCCATTGGGGTGTTTTGGGTGACCATCTGTGCCACAACAGATCCTTCTTGATACACATTGAGCAGTCTTGACTTATTGGAACTTGCAACAACGGTCAGTTTGAACTGTCCTGTACCAGCCTCCAATTTGGGAACAGTGACTTTGAGATATCTATTGGCATTTGATGCATAGGAACCCTTCAGATCGATATAGTCAGCATATTCATTACCATCATAATCAGAAGCGATTTCTACATTATTATCATAGATAGCATTGGTAGCACCTGTAGGTGCATTAGGATATGTTGCGATCAGCTGAGGCTCAGCGTCATTCATATGGATGTTATTGTCCTCACCTGTAATGACATAGACATATCCACCAAAACCATCATCTCTCCATTCACCGGTAAGTGGAATAAAAGAAGTGTAGGGGTTGGCAGGATTGTTCACAGTCTTCTTACCTGAAGAATAAACCAATTCTGTTTCATCGCCTT
>CADCQC010000389.1 GCA_902803455.1 uncultured Prevotellaceae bacterium | reverse complement strand
GAAGACATCGACATAGAACTCTACCTGACGGGAAAGAGTGCCACAAAAGGCAGTTGGGATGAGACGTTGCCGGTCAAGATCACTTCGGCAGAAGGCACACAGGTCAGCATCTCTCCCATATATTACTATATCTCGCCCCAAAAGCCTCAACTGGCGTCTGCGGTGAAAGACATCACGACGACCATGACCATGGGCAAGCCGAGAGAGTATCCCATCGTCATCAGAAACACGGGCAGCGTACCTACCGGCGCCATCGCCCTGAGCGGTCCCGCATGGATGAGCCCGAAGAACATCGCATCCATCGACCCAGAAGACTCCATCACTTTGGTCATGAAATTCACACCCGACGAGACCATGCCGCTCAACAAGGCGATCCAAGGGAAATTCTCACTGAATCCTACCGATGGCTCTTCACTGACCATCCCCTATAAAATTACCCCCGTCAGCACAGAAGAAGGTTCGCTGACGATCGATGTGGTGGATGAGCTCACATTCTATGGCACCGACTGGATGGAAGACCCCAACCTCACGATGGCCAGAACAGCGGCCAGCAATGACGCACCACATGTGATCGACGCTAAGGTGAAAGTGATCAATCCCGGCACCCGCGAGGTGGTGGCAGAAGGCACGACCGACTATAGAGGACTCTTCACCGCCGACCTCCTCGGAGGGTTCTACGAAGTGAAGGTGGAGGCTGTAGGGCACAAGGCCAGTACCCTGACGATGGAGGTGCCTCCTGGCATGGACATCAACGAGGAAGTGATGCTCTGGAGCGAAGATTTCCTGGAGAGTTCGTGGGACGTGACGGAAACAGAGGTGGAGGATGAATACACCGCGGAGACTACGCTCAAATATGACGTGAGGGTGCCTGCTCCAGTCATCATCATCACCCTGCCCGACACACGGCCACAAGTAGGAACCATCTTCCCCATCACCATCAGCAACAAAGGGTATATCAATGCTAACGAAGTGGACTTATCCATGGAGGTCAGCAAAGGCTATGACATAGAATTTGAATCCGATACGTACCATGACGTGCTCGGCCCCAACCAATCCTATGTCGTCTATGCCAAACTGACGGAAGCCAGCGAAGCGGCCAAAGCCAAACGGGCAGACAACAAAGAAGAAGAAGATAAGGATTGCTTCGAACTGAAAGCCTTTGCAAAATGCAAAGTCAATTGCTTTAAATACTTCAAAGATCTACTTTTCTCTATTTTCAAAAAATTCGGAAAGAAAGCATGTGCCTCACAACCTAGTAGCCCATCAGGCAAAGATAATAATTCTACCCCCAAACCACAATCCCATAATTCGGGCGGTGGAGGTAGTGTCGGAGGAGGCGGTTATTCCTCCCCATCCTCATCTACCCGTAGTTGTATATTCAAAAAGAAGAAGAAGACACCTATCGAAAAAGTAGATTGTGATGATAACGGCAAAATTAAAGTGGAGTATCATCTGGTGATGCCTAAAGGTGACTATGAGAATGACCAGATCAAGGGTGTGGCCGCTGACGGTGTCTCTAAAGCAGTCATCAAACCCAATCTCAAATTCCCGAAAGATTGTGATTGCGAGGGCGGAGAGTCGCATGAATGGACACTCTCTGAAAATCTGGGCGAATTGACTGGAAAAGGATGGAAGGCCGTTTACACAGCGCCCGACTCATTGCCCGGTAATGAGAAAAAGCATACCGTGAAGGCCATACACAAATGGAAATGGTGCGATCAAGAAGGGAAACAAGAAATCACCATTGAGATCCGCCGTCCGCCATTGCTACTTCTCCACGGATTGAAAGATAGCAAAAAATGCTGGAAACAATTCCAGAAGTATGTGGTAAGAGAAGGCCTTTATGATAAGGAACAGGTGAATAATGACGGCTATGCAAAAAAGAGCAACGATCATTTCAAATCCAATCAAGGGGTAGCAGCCGAGAAAATCGACAAGCTGCTCAACACCTATAGGAAAAAGTATAAATTGAATGCCCAGAAGGTGGACATCGTGGGACACAGCATGGGTGGCATTCTTGCCCGACTACATGTGGAATATGTGAACCAGAACAACGTCCATAAGATCATTACGGTCAACACACCTCACTCGGGTAGCCAGTTGGGAGATATCATGATGTGGCATCCCACGTTCTGGTCGACAGCAAAATTTGTTGGGTTTAATCCGCTCGACGCCGTTTGTGATCTGGGTACCCAGAGCAGCGAGATTGGCTATTATCTCAACAATCCTGAGGCCCTATCCAAGATGGAAGGAATCAGCGTGCATGCCATCACGACGCAATTCGAATTTGGTTGGGATGATGCGATGGCTATCAGAGACGTTTTGGGAAAAATCGCTCTCGTAGCTGGCGCCATTGGCCCCATAGGCGACTTGTTGGTTATGGGTGCCGGTGCTATTGCCGTCAAAAACATTGCCGATGGCGTGAAAGACATGAAGCTCGATGACCTAAATTGGCTCAAAAAGAGCGACCTCGTCGTTCCAATAGAAAGTCAGGAAGGTGGACTTTCTGGCAAGAATATCACGGCTATCACGGGGCCTCATCATCTCGACAGCCCACACGACAAAGAAGTGATGAGCACCCTCGTCAAACTGCTCAAGAAAGAAAGCCATGACGAAGCGTTCTGCCTTTCGGGATTCCAGCCCAAGGAGATCATATACAATAAAATGTCTGTCCCGAAGAAGAGAGCAGCAAGGCAAACTTCTGCCAACAAAGCAGACCTGCAACTGCAGGCTTGGCGTGAAGGCAACATGCTGCACGCAAAGGCCGAAGGAGCTGACGAGATGAGCCAGATGATCGTGGCGGTCTTTGATGACCAGCATTCGCATGTGGCACTCGGCGACACCCTGATGTGTGAGATTCCGTCCACCTTCAGCGGTGATGCCTTCGTGCAGGTGCTCAGATATGATGCCGACGACAACGTAATGACCGACAGCACCACAGTCAACATCCCGCAGGCTCGCACCTTGCCCGTCGCCATCGACTATGAGGGGAATACGGTATTCACCCTCGGCTTCGACCAAGACATCGAACTCACCTGTCAGTGGGAGGACGGCAGCGAAACGATGGTGACACCCGACCGCATGACGTCTGCCAACGGAAGAGTGGCATGGAAAGATGGCGTGGCATTTGCCGTCTCGGAAGGCGACGATGAACTCACCTTCATCTACAAGGGGATGAGATGTGTGGTACCTGTGGAAGTGTTCACCTATGAGCCACCTATGAACAACGACCCGGGAGATTTGGACAATGAAGATGATGAAGACGAAGAAACGGGCGAAACAGGCGATGAGGAGGAGGAAGAAGATGATTCCAACTCGGTCTGCTCGACCATCACGCTGCAATTCGATCAGAGCATGGTGATGACACGCCAGGCATTCAGAGGCACGCTGACACTGAAAAACAATCTGGACGGGGTCCAGATGAGAGACATCAAAATGACGCTCGACATCCGTGATGCCGACGGCAAGGTGGCCACCTCGAGAGAGATGCAGATGGAAGTGGAAAAACTGGATGGACTGACGGGTGAGAAAGAACTCTCCGCCAAATGGACGCTCGACGGCGGAAAACAGGGTGTGGCAACCTACCTGTTTATCCCGACCCAATATGCGGCTCCCACAGAACCGGTGACCTATTCGTTTGGCGGCACGCTCTCCTATACCAACCCCTACACCGGGAAGACGATGACACGCGAGTTCACTCCTGTGGAACTGGAGGTGAGTCCGTCACCGGTCCTCGACCTGACCTATTTCATGCAGCGCGACGTGATGGGTGATGACCCGCTGACGGAAGAGATAGAGCCCATGCAGCCGGCGGAGTTTGCACTCCTGATCAACAATGCGGGCTATGGGGATGCGAAGAACGTGAAATTGACAGCCCAAGCGCCAAAGATCGTGGATAACCAGAAAGGACTGGCTATCGACTTCGAGATCGTGAGTTCACAAATCAACGGGAAGGAGAAGCACCTGGCTCTGAGCGAAAGCGTGACGACCGACTTTGGCATGATCAATGCTCATTCACAGGCCTATGTGCAATGGTGGCTGCAAAGCAGTCTACTGGGACATTTCACAGATTATGACGTGAAGGTGACGCATGTCACGAGCCATAACAATCCTGATCTCTCACTCATCCGCAACGCTACGATTCACGAACTGATCCACGGATTCAGTCATGTGACATCGGAGGGGACGTTGAGGGGATTCCTCGTCAACGATATGCCCGACAGCAAGCACCAACCCGACCATGTGTATCTCACAGATGCCACGGATGAGGAGGTGACCACGGTGACCAATATGCAAATCGTCAATATCGGTGAACTGGAATACCGTCTCACGGTGACACCTTCTGAGATGGGATGGAGCTATGGATCGATCGCCGACCCGACGGAAGGGAAATGTGTCCTGACGTCGATCAAACGGGTGCGCGACGGAAAGGTCATGCCGGCAGACAATGTCTGGCAGACCTACTGCACGCTACGCGACAATAAAGATCCGATCTATGAAGACCGTCTGCACTTCGTGGGCATCCTCAACGGTGGAGAAGAGAACTACATCCTGACCTTCGAGACATTGCCAGAAAAGGCGCTTGAGGTGGAGAGCTTCTCTGGCGTGCCGGAAGAAGGATCCTTGGCTTCCACACCTGTCAGCCAGGTAGAAGTGATCTTCAACAAACCGATCGACCCGGCTACCTTCACGGTGGAGGATATCAGTCTGGCTTGTCAGGGTGAGAAGGTGAATACGGATGGTATCGTCATCACCCAGGTGAGCGACAGGAAGTTTGCCCTGAACCTCTCATCTGTCACGGTGAACGATGGCTATTACGTGCTCATTATCCAGACTGCCGGCATCAACGACCAAGAAGGCTACAGTGGTGAGAAAGGCAAGATCATCTCATGGGTGCAATATGTTGACGCATCGATGACGGTCAGCATCAAGATCGACCCCGAGGTCGGAGGCACCGTCACACCATCTTCTGGTAAATTCGGATATGGCAGCATCATCCACCTCGAGGCCGTGCCTGCCTATGGTTATCTGTTCAGTCACTGGCTGAAGGATGACCAGGTGCTCAGCAGAGAGGCCACGCTCGACTATTTCGTCAACGAGGAAGTCGAGATCCATGCGGTATTCATACCTCAGTCCTTCCGGGTTGACATCAGTTATGATGAGCAACAGGGTGAGATCGTCAACACACCGACCGGCATCTATCAGTATAATTATGGCACGATGCTCCAGCTGGTGTCTATGCCTCATGAGGGTTATCAGTTCTTGCACTGGATGGTCAACGGCGAACAGGCCAGTGACCGCGACACCTGCGTCGTCACCGTGAACGGTGCCACGACGGTGGAGGCGCTATTTGAACTGATTCCTGACGGCATCGACTACGTCAGACAATCGGGTGCCATCAGATGTTGGCCAGTGCCGGTGGTCGACTATGTGTATATCACCGG
>CADCQC010000388.1 GCA_902803455.1 uncultured Prevotellaceae bacterium | reverse complement strand
GCACCCCAACCCTGGCTGTGGATATACTCAGCACGGAAGGTGTATTCGTCCAGGTCGTACTCGGCAGAGAAGGCGTAGCGATTTTTCTCTACACTGCGCTTTTGACCTGTGATTGGGTCCAGCATGCCACCGCGGCTACCTGTCCATCCAAAGGCACCGATGCGTACGCCCTTGATAGGCATCACCCATGCACCACCGATAATATCCTTGCGGTTGTCTACATCTTTTTGGTTGACACCCTCACCATTATAGACTCCTATCTGATAGTGCAGATAACGGTGCCCGTCTGCGGCGGGAAAGAGGTCACCTTGGAGTTGGATACCGATATCGCGGCCACCAGAGGACTTCTCACCTGTACGGTCACCAAAAGCAGAGAGTCTATTGACAACGTCAGCATAGGAATACCATCCCTGGGTGATGGGGTGAGTGGGGTTCTCAAAGGTGAAGGCACGTTTAAACTGACCTATTCTCACACGGGCCTCCTTATATTTCACCCATTCGGTGTAGAGGTCTACAAGTTGAACGGTAGGCTCACCAGGACCTTTGGCATTGGTTCCCTGTATCTGGACACGCCAGTCAAACTCACCGATCTTTCCGTCAAGAATCATACGGAGCAAACGTAGGTTGAACTCATTATGATCACTTCCTTCTTTGTCTTCTGCTTGGTATTGTAACATACCATAGCCACTAAACTTGAAACTGTCATACCACTTTTTTTCTTGTTGGGCATGAATACTCACCGTGATAAATGCCAAAAGGCAGGTGATCAATAATTTCTTTTTCATAAGTAATCGGGTTTAAGGGTTATAGATTAGATAAGATAGGTTTTTTGAGTTTCATCATGTACGTTCTTCCAGCAAGACCACGTTCTCCACATGTGGCGTATGAGGAAACATATCAACAGGCTGCACTGCTTTGACGATATAATCGCTGTCTAAATCGGCTAGATCGCGCGCCTGCGTGGCGGGATTGCAACTCACATAGACAATGCGGTGGGGATGGGCGCGGAGGATGGTCTGTGTCACGTCAGGGTGCATGCCGGCTCGTGGTGGGTCGGTGATGATGACATCGGGACGGCCATGACGAGAGATAAAGGCATCGGTGAGGATGTCTTTCATGTCACCAGCGAAGAATAAGGTGTTGTCGATGCCGTTGATACGGGAGTTGACCTTAGCGTCTTCTATTGCCTCTGGCACATATTCGATGCCGATAACCTGACGGCACTGTCTGGCCACGAAATTGGCAATGGTGCCAGTGCCTGTGTATAGATCGTAGACCAATTCCTGTCCTGTAAGGCCTGCCAGTCGGCGGGCCACAGAGTAAAGCACATGGGCCTGCTCGGTATTGGTCTGGTAGAAACTCTTTGGTCCTACTTTGAACTGCAGGTCCTCCATGGTCTCGATGATATGGTCTTTACCTTTATAGGTCACTACCTCAAGATCACCAAAAGTGTCGTTGCATTTCTGGTTGTCGACGTATACAAGAGAGGTGATGGCGGGAAAACTGTTTGACAGGTGGTCGAGCAGTCCTTCTGCCCGTGTCTTGTCTTCTGGACTTTCAAAATGGAATTGCACAAGTACCATCCATTCTCCGGTGTTGGAGTTGCGCATCATGATGTCACGCAACAGACCGTGTTGCTCGCGTATGTCAAAATAGGTCATCCCGGTGGTTGCGGCATAGTCGCGCACGGCATTGCGTATCTTGTTGTTGAGGTCGTCCATGAGAAGGCATTCCTCAATAGGCAATACCTTGTCGAAGGCTCCTGTGATATGAAGGCCGATGGCGTTCATGTCGGAATAGGTAATTCCGCTGGCGATTTCCTCACGGGTGAGCCATCGCTTGTTACAACACTCAAACTCCATTTTGTTGCGGTAGCGGCTGGTCTTTGCTGATCCGAGGATGGGACTGATGGGAGGGAGTGACACCTTGCCGATGCGGGTCAGTTGGTCGAATACTTGCTGCTGCTTCATCTTCAATTGCTCGGCATAGGGCAAAATCTGCCATTTGCAACCTCCACAGACACCAAAGTGGCGGCACATCGGTGCTTGACGCAACTCACTGGGCTTTACAAGGCGTATCACCTCTGCTTCACAATAACTCTTACGTTTCTTGCGCACTTGCAGGTCTACGATGTCGCCAGGAACGACAAAGGGGACAAATACCACTTTGTCATCGACACGGGCCACGCATTTGCCTTCAGCAGCACAATCGGCGATGGTCACGTTTTCATATATAGGAAGAGGTTTCTTTGACTTGGCCATGGTCGTGGAACTTTGGGTAAGGGTTGCTTTCCTTGAATTTTGGTGGATGGTGAGTGATTCGGAAAAAGAGATGCCTGGTTATCTGAAACTGTCGGTGAGCAACTTGATTTCTATCTGTGGTGAGATGCGCTCATAGAGGATGTTGTAGACAGCGTCGAGAATCGGCATGTTGACATGGAGGCGACGGTTGATTTCTTTCATACACTTCGTTCCGAAAAAACCTTCGGCGATCATCTCCATCTCTATCTGCGCGCTCTTGACGCTGTATCCCTTGCCTATCATGGTGCCGAATACACGATTGCGTGAAAAATTAGAGTAGCCGGTCACCAGCAAGTCTCCCAAATAGACGGAGTCGTAGACATTGCGGTCGATAGGGCTGATGACGGTGAGAAAACGGGAAATCTCCTGTACCGCATTTGACATGAGCACTGCTTGGAAGTTGTCACCGTATTTCAATCCGCTGCAGATACCTGCAGCAATGGCATAGACGTTTTTGAGCACAGAACAGTATTCGATGCCGATGACATCACTGCTGGTCTTGGTCTTGATATAGTTGCTCGATAATAATTGGGTGAAGGCTTGCGCCTTGTCTAGATCGCTACAGCCGATAGTCAGGTATGACAAACGTTCGAGAGCCACCTCCTCAGCATGTGAGGGACCGCCGATGCAGGCCAGATTTTCATAGGGCACATCATAGACGTGATGGAAATATTCGGAGCACACCAGATTCTCATCAGGCACGATGCCCTTGATGGCTGTGACGATGAATTTGTCGCGAATACGGGTCTTGAGCTTCTTAAGATGGTTCTTCAGATAGGGAGAGGGGGTCACAAATACCAGTGTGTCATATAGATCTACCACCTTGTTGATGTCACTGGAGAAGAAGATCTTGTCGGTGTCGAAATGAACACTGGTCAGATAAGCTGGATTGTGCCCCATGCGGCGGAAGTCTTCAATGCGGTCATCACGGCGCATATACCAGCCGATGTGGTGGGTGTGATCCATCACAATCTTGGCAATGGCAGTAGCCCAGCTTCCGCCGCCAATGATGGCTATCTTACCGCAGTCGTGCATGGTGCGATGTAATGATGATGGTTAGTCTTTCGCTGCTTCTATCCATTGGGCAAACTCGTCGACCTTGGGGTTGTCGTAACCAAGTTTGTACTTTTTGTTAATACCACAGACGTCCATTTGCAACTTCTGGGGATTGACATCCTTGATGTCCTGCACCAGATAATAACCGCATTTATTGAAAACGGGTACCCATTGTTCGGGCACGCCGATGGCTGCCCATTCGGCTGTCGTGCTCCGTGGTGCCTTCTTCTCTGGGCGCATCTGTGGGAAAAACAATACTTCCTGTATATAGGTCTTGCCTGTCATGAGCATCACCAGACGGTCAATACCGATGCCGATACCGCTGGTCGGGGGCATGCCATATTGAAGGGCGCGGAGGAAGTCTTGGTCGATGATCATTGCTTCGTCATCGCCCTTGTCTGCCAAGCGCATCTGTTCCTTGAAGCGTTCTTCCTGGTCGATAGGATCGTTGAGCTCGCTGTAGGCATTGGCCAGCTCTTTTCCGTTG
>CADCQC010000387.1 GCA_902803455.1 uncultured Prevotellaceae bacterium | reverse complement strand
TCGGCTGTCATGAAAGTTTATGGATGACAAGTCCGGAGCGCAGTTTTGGCTCAAACCATGTAGCCTTTGGCGGCATGATGTTGCCACTGTCGGCGATATCCATGATCTGTTTCATCGACACGGGATAGAGGGCAAGCGCCAACCGCATCTCACCACTGTCGACTCTCCGCTTCAACTCGCCCAGACCACGCAATCCCCCCACGAAATCGATACGCTTCGAACTGCGCAGGTCCTGTATGCCTAAGATCTCGTCGAGGATGAGTCGGGAGGAGATGTCCACATCCAGCACACCGATAGGATCGCTGTTGTCATAGGATCCTCTCTTAGCATTGAGTTTATACCAATGACCGTCAAGATAGAGCGAGAACTCATGAAGCTGTTGTGGTTTATAGATTTCGGTACCCATATTCTCTACCGTGAAATGCTCACGCAGCGCCTTAAAGAACTGCTCCGGCGAGAGGCCGTTGAGGTCGGTGACGACACGATTGTAATCAAGGATGGTAAGTTGTGAGGCCTGGAAGCATACCGCCATGAAATAGTTGTACTCCTCATTCCCCTTATGGTTGGGGTTCTGACGCTGTTTCTCAGCACACACGAGAGCAGCCGCTGCTGAGCGGTGATGCCCGTCGGCGATATAAAGATATGGAATCCGAGCGAACTCCCTGGTGATGACTGCAATGTCGTCGGTATCGCTGATGATCCAGAACTGATGGCGGAAGCCATCAATAGGAGCGATGAAGTCATACTCCGGAGTGGTATCGGCATAGCGGCTGATAATCCTGTCAAGCACATCATTGTCGGGATAGGCGAAGAACACCGGTTCGATGTTGGCATTATTGACACGCACATGTTTCATGCGGTCCTCTTCCTTGTCACGCCTGGTAAGTTCATGTTTCTTGATACGCCCCTGCATGTAATCATCCACATGAGCAGCCACGACAAGTCCATACTGCGTTTTACCGTTCATGGTCTGCGCATAGATATAATAATGCTCCTCATCGTCCTGAACGAGCCACCCCTTGTCTTGGAATTTCTGGAAGTTCTCCGCAGCCCGCTGATATACTTTAGGGTCGTATTCCGACGTGCCCGGTTCAAAGTCGATCTCAGGTTTGATGATATGGTAGAGACTCATCTCATTGTCGCCCGCCTCCTGGCGTGCCTCTTCAGAGTTGAGCACATCATAGGGTCTTGACTCCACTTTCTCCACCAACTGGCGAGGAGGTCTGACGCCTTTGAAAGGTTTTACGATAGCCATATTATGCGTTTTGATTTAAGGTATATTCTAAGAATACTGGATAAAAGGATGAAGATGACTGGTCAGAAATAAAGACCGCGAAAGTGTGCCATCACACTTCCGCGGCCGATATTGATCAAATTACTTGTTGACCTGGAATTTGGTGCATCCGTCTGCGAAGTAAGCATTGATCTGCTTGGCTGCAGCGATGCCCGCATTGATGTTGGCCTCAGCGGTCTGAGCACCCATTTTCTTCGGTGTGCTGAAATAGCGTCCCTCGAAAGCAGCGAACTCAGCATCAGCATCCGGTTTGATATCGGTGACAAACTTCAAATCAGTACGTTCTGCCATGAGTTGCAACAGTTCCGGTTCGTTGATCACCTCTTTTCTTGCCGTATTGACGAGGATACCCCCCTTGTGCATCTGTCCGACGACAGCGCGGTTGATGCTCTGCTTGGTCTCAGGTGTTGCAGGGATATGGAGACTCACGATGTCACAGGTCTGGAAGAGTTCATCCTGGTTAGCGACAGCATGCACGCCAGCCTGTTCGATGACCTCTGCCGGGCAATAAGCATCATAGGCATAGATATCCATACCGAATCCTTTAGCGATGCGTGCCACATTGCGGCCCACATTTCCAAAAGCCAAGATACCCAGTTTTTTGCCCAAGAGTTCAGACCCAGCCTTTCCGTTATAGAAACTGCGTACGGCATAGACGAGGAGTCCGAAAACCAGTTCAGCCACGGCATTGGCATTCTGTCCTGGTGTATTTTCCACGACCACCCCTTTCTCTTTGGCATAAGCGGTGTCGATGGAGTCGTAGCCAGCACCGGCACGCACCACGATTTTCAGTTGCTTAGCGGCATCGAGCACTTCAGGTGTAACTTTGTCAGAGCGCACGATCATCGCATCAACATCAGCCACAGCCTCGATGAGCTGAGCCTTGTCAGTATATTTCTCCAAGAGCAGGAGTTGGTGTCCGGCACCCTCTATTTCTTTTCTGATGCCATCGATGGCGACAGGTGCAAACGGTTTCTCTGTAGCGACTAATACTTTCATTTGATGATGAATTTGTATGTGTTGTCAATCAGGATTAATGCTGTGCCTCAAATTCCTTCATGCACTTGACGAGAGCCTGCACGCCCTCGATGGTCTGTGCATTGTAGCAGCTGGCACGGAAGCCGCCCACTGAGCGGTGGCCCTTGATGCCCACCATCCCTTGTGATGTAGCATACTCGAAGAAGGGCTTCTCGAGTTCTTTGTATTCGTCGTTCATCACGAAGCAGATGTTCATGAGAGAACGGTCCTCCTCCACTACGGTGCCACGGAAGAGTTTGTTGCGGTCGATCTCACTGTAAACGATCTCTGCGCGCTCACGTGCCAGTTTGTCCATGGCCTCTACGCCACCGTTGGCTTTGATCCATCTCAGTGTCTCGAGTGCGCTGTAGATAGGCACCACAGGAGGTGTGTTGAACATGGAACCTTTCTCGACGTGTGTGCGGTAGTCGAGCATGGTAGGAATCTGTCTGGGTGCTTTACCCAGTGCCTCATCCTTGACGATGACAAGAGTCACACCAGCCATAGCCAGGTTCTTCTGAGCACCGGCGTAGATGGCATCATACTTCTTCACGTCGATAGGACGGCTGAAGATATCTGACGACATATCGGCGATGAGTCTGACGTTGACATCGAGATCTTTGCGTATTTCGGTGCCATAGATGGTGTTGTTGGTTGTGATATGCAAGTAGTCGACATCATCAGGACAAGTCCATCCTTTTGGGATGAAAGTATAATTGGCATCTGCTGAAGAAGCCACCTCGACCACCTCACCGAAGAGTTTGGCCTCTTTCATGGCTTTCTTTGCCCATGTGCCCGTATTGAGGTATGCAGCTTTCTTGATGAGGAAATTAAATGGAACCATACAGAACTCGAGAGAGGCACCACCTCCAAGGAAAATGACAGAATAGCCCTCGGGCACCTGAAGCAGTTCCTTGATGAGAGCCACAGCCTCATCGACCACTGGTTGGAAATCCTTTGCTCTATGGCTGATCTCTGCGAGAGAGAGTCCACTGCCGTTAAAGTCAAGGATTTGCTGAGCCGTTTTCTCAATCACCTCACGAGGGAGGATAGAAGGACCGGCATTGAAATTGTACTTCTTCATCTGATTGTTGTTTAAAGTTTGAAATAGTTGCCTATGATTATGAATTCTTTCAAGAAATTTTCAATACTTTCCGGGGTGAAATTTTGCGTGCGAAGTTAGTGGATTTTAGTGAAAGGAGCAAATTATCTGCTTGGTTTTTCTCCATAGCAGTTTCATTTTAAGCACCTTAAAAGGTTATTCCATTTTAAAGATGGCCAAATTGCTATTTTCAGTTCGCAATTCGGGGTGTGTGCGCACACTATCTCAAAGGTTCCACCACGGTTCTGATACCTTTGATTTTTTGTCCTTTGGTATTTTCGAGCACCATAGGGAGCCTTTCCCTTGCCACTGCAGCGTAGGCATATCTGTCGTAGACATCAATCCTGCCCACCTCTGTTTTGTCAAGGCCACCGATTTTGCAGAGGAACCCCACGATGTCGCCCTTGCTGATTTTATCCTTCTTTCCTTTACCGATATAGACAGTAGCCATTCTCGGTGATGCAGGCATCGGCAAGGTATCGGGTATGACATGTTCATCGGTCACCTCCCCCACATAGTCGGGTAGTGTCTCCTCGGGTGAGAGGATGAAATAGGCCGCTCCGAGCGCCTGCCATCTGGCCGTACGCCCCACCCTATGCACATACTCCTCCTGTCCGAGAGGCAAGTGGTAATGGATGATATTGGCCACATCGGGGATATCGAGTCCCCGTGATGCCAAATCGGTGGCTACGAGCACATTAGCCGACCCGTTGGAGAACCGGTAAAGAGCCTCCTCACGCTCCTCCTGCGCCAGTCCGCCATGAAAAGCGCTGGTAGTGAATCCCTGTTGCCTCAGGAACTGGTCTGTGCGCTCGACACTATCTCTGAAATTGAGAAACACGATGCTGCTGGCCTCCCCCAGTTCGCGCAGCAACCTGGCGAGGGTATGGAGTTTGTCTTTCTCGGGACTATTGACCACATAGACACTGACGCGGCGGGTCACCACCTGGCTCTTGTCAAGGAAATCCACCCATTCCGTATGTCGCATATTGACAAAATGCGGTATGGTGTCGGCATTGGTGGCCGAGAGGAGCACCCTTCGCCTCACAGCCGTGAGATAGTCCATCACCTTTCTCATCTCATCATGGAATCCCATCGCGAGACATTTGTCGAACTCATCGATGACGAGGAAAGCTACACCCGCCGTATCGACATTGCCTTTCTCGATATGGTCGTTGAGGCGTCCCGGTGTGGCAAAGAGCACCTGTGGCCGGATGCGTCTCATTTCGCGGTGCTCATCCATGGCAGGCCGTCCTCCATACACGCTCATGGCTCGCAGTCCACATCCCATGTCGCGCATGACGGTGACCGACTGCAGCGCCAGTTCACGCCCTGGCACGATGACCACCATCTGCAAGGCGTCGTTGCCTGCATCCAGACATTGTAGCAGTGGCAGGAGATAAGCCAGCGTCTTGCCACTTCCCGTAGGCGAGAGCACCACCACATCGCGGTCGGAGTCGGCAATGGCCTTTCCCACCGCCTGTTGCATCTCGTTGAGTTGGCTGAAACCCAATTTGGTTAAAACTTTCCCGATATCCATATTGTCATTTCATTAGTTTTTGTCTGAGGGCATCTATTTCCTCAAACTCCTTGCCCTTGTTGAGATTGAGGTAGATCGCATAGAGGGCCGGCACCCACTTATCGGTCTGCGAGGGAGCCAGTTGTCGGAATCTCTCCATATATGGGCGGCTTTTCTCGTAGAGTTCGTTGACCATCGCCCGTTTGTTTTTGTTGCGTCTCATCGATTTATCAAGCGCCACGGCCTGGTTGTAATAAGCCAGTCCCATGTTGCACTGTGCCTCAGGCATGCTGTCATTCAGGGCGAGGAGCCGCGATGTCACCGTGATACACTCGTCATACCGTTGTTCATTCAGCAAAGCCGAACTCTTGGCCAGCAGCACGATGATGCTATTGCTGTCATTGGCCAACGCATTGTTGATAAATACCTCAGCAGAGTCGGCCATGGCGTGGCTGTTGTAGTAATCGATGAGCCGCGGAAAGAAGAACGGGTTATCAGGCGTCTCCAGACAGCCCCTCTTCAGCAAGTCGACATAAGCGGCCGTATCGCCCTTGAGCATTTTCATCTCAGCGGCATACTGGATGATATTTCCCAGATGTGCGGTATCTTGCTCCGCCAAGGTCTGGTGTTTCATCACCTCATCGTGCTGTTTCAAGTGATAGGCCGCATAGAGCGCCCTATAAGCCGCAGTCGGCAACAAAGAGTCGCTGGCCGCATAGTTGTAGGCAGTGAAGAGCGGCTGCCGGGCGCAGTCGATATAGGAATCGTAGAATATGTAGGCTTTTTTGAAATCAAGTTTGCGCAGGAAAAAGGCGCCACCATTAAACAGGTTGGGGCGTAGTGTGTGGAGCATCTGCGCATGATGCTCCCGATATTTGATATTGACCTTTCCCTTTTTGTCAGGAATGACCTCCACGCTGTCGAAAGCCTCGCAGATGTCGAAGAGTTTTTTTGCTGTAGTGAACAGGGAAGCGGTATCATACTTTTGTTTGAGATACAGTTTCTCGTTTCCCTGATCATACTGCATTTTCACGGCATCGAGGAGTGCAATCCAGACACGGTCGTTGAGCCGATAAGTGGAATCGCTCAACAATCCAGTCATCAGTTGTTCTGCCTTGTCAAGGTTTTTCCGGCTTTTGATATATGTCCTGGCCTGCTGCAAAGCCTTTCTCTGCGCCATCACGGCGAAGGGCAAGCATGCGATCAGTATAAAAACGTACAATCTTTTCATCCTAAAAATCTTCCGCTGAAATAGTTGGGTGAATGTTGAGAGTGCCCTTTCGTACCCTCAAGACACCTCAGAGGTGTCGTTGGAAAAATGCGATGCGGGTGTGCCAAAACCCTGATGAGATAACGATCTTGTTTTGACACACCCACGCCGCTATTAGAGCGTATCCGTATTAGTGCGTATCAGCCTCGGCAGCCTTTGTGCGAGGATCATCAGCACCATAGAGTTGGTAGCAGCAACGATAGAGGGGATATCCCCAGTTGGCTTTCTCCTTGCCGGGATCGAGTTGCTTAGCCTTCTCGAGGAATGCCTTTGCCTCCTCATAGATAGGATGAATCTGATCCAGGGCCTCTTTTGGCACGCGTCCGGTCTTACCAGCTGCACGGTTTTCTGCTGCAGAGGCACGGTCGAGCTGGCATGCGCCGAGATAAGTGAGGATCTGAGCGTTCTCAGGTTGCTGTGCGAGTGCCTTCTTGAAGTATTCCACAGCCTCATCGAGTTTCTGGTCCATCATAGCGTTCTGTCCTCTCACAGCCCATACGACGAAGTTGTTGGGATCGGTCTGGAGTTTCTTGTCAAACACCGAATTGAGCTCATTGGTCATCTTCAAGCCAGAATACATGTTGACGAGCGTTCCGAAGACGGTCTCGTTGTCGGGATTGGCAGCAAACTGTCCCTCGAGTTCCTTCACATAGTTGAGAGAGTCCTGACGTGTCTTAAGGCCTTCCTGTGTAACAGCCAGTTTGAGGTTGTTGGCATCCTTGGCAAACTTCTCATCCTTCATGGCAATGTCGCAATATTTGTGCACGCCTTTGATATCCTTGTTCTGATAAGCATAGACAGCAGCGTAATAAGCGATATTGTAGAGGTTCTCATCCGGAGTCTTGGCCACTTCTGCAGCGAAGAGCGGCATGTCATGTGTATCGACGTAGGAAGCCAGGTATTTATAGGCATTCTTGATGTCACCCTTCTCTTGGAAGAAGATACCACCATTGATGAGGTCAAGTCTCAAAGGAATGAGTTTTGCCACGTTGGCATCATGGAATCTAGGTTTCACCTTTCCTTTCTCATTGGGTTTCTGGTCGTAGACATCACACTCGATAGCGGCATCGTAAGCCTGTCCGAGAGCGGTGTAAAAACCGAGAGAGTCTACTGGCCCAAGTTTAGCACCCTGCATACCCTTGAGCGCCACGTTTTTATCCATGGCCGTTTTCTCTTTGGTTGCTTTGTCCATGGCCAGTTCCACGAGTTTGTTATAAGCCTTGGCTTTTTCTTCATCGTTGGCCAACTGTGAAAGAGTTGAATTCAGAAGCCCTGCAGCCTCAGCATACGACTTAGCTTTCAGGATTGACTTGAGGGCGGGAGAATCGCCCGCAAAGGCTGTAGAGGCAGCTACTGCCATCAAAGCCACAATCATCATTTTTTTCATAATCATTATTTTAAAAGGTTGATAGTTCAAAAAAATTATCACTAAAGATTGAATTATATTGTGTTATCTTCTTCCTGCTTTTCATCATCAAAATCAGGCTCGTCCGCTTCTTCATTGAAATCAGGCTCGTCTTCATTGAAATCAGGCTCATCTATTTCTTCATCGAAATCAGGCTCATTCTCCTCGTTAGCAGGATGATGCTCGACCACCACATCCGGTTCGTTGTCCTGACGGATATTCTCACTCTTCTGAGCCCATTCGTTGCGGCTGATCTCCTCTACGGAAGCCTCGAGTTCAGCTCCCATCACCTTGCAGACGCTGGCGATGACATCATTTTTCTTGGTGAGGTTGATGAGTTTCACGCCCTGTGTGGCCCGTCCCATGACACGGCATTCAGCCACTGACAGTCTGATGACGATACCACTCTTGTTGATGATCATCAGGTCATGCTCATCGCTGACATTCTTGATGGCCACCACGCGTCCGGTCTTCTCGGTGATCTGCAGGGTCTTCACGCCTTTAGCGCCACGCTGTGTGATGCGGTAGTCCTCCACCTGAGAGCGTTTTCCAAAGCCATTCTCGCTGACCACCATGATCGTCTCTTTCTCCGCGTCGTTGATGACAATCATTCCTACGACCTCGTCATCGCCATCGTCAAGTTTCATGCCTCTCACGCCGGTGGCGACACGTCCCATCTGTCTGACCGTAGACTCATGGAATCTCACGGCACGTCCGTTACGGTTGGCGAGCACCAGTTCATTGCGCCCGTTGGTCAGTCTCACGTCAACCACCTCATCCCCCTCGAGGATATTGATGGCATTGACACCCATAGCCCTGGGATGGCTGTAGTATTTGAGGCAAGTTTTCTTGACGATACCCCTCTTGGTGGCAAAGACCACATAATGGTTGTTGAGGAAATCCTCATCGTCGAGTCCACGCAGCCTGAGAAATGCGTTGACAGAGTCATCCGAATCGATATTGAGCATATTCTGTATGGCCCTGCCCTTCGAGTCTTTTCCACCTTCAGGAATCTCATAACATTTGAGCCAATAGCATCTTCCCTTTCTGGTGAAGAAGAGCATGGTGTTGTGCATGGTGGCAGGGTAGATAAACTCGGTGAAGTCTTGTTCACGAGTGCGTGCCCCCTTACTGCCTACGCCACCTCTGGCCTGTCCGCGGAACTCGCTGAGCGGTGTGCGCTTGATGTATCCCAGATGGCTGACGGTGATGACCACGGGATCGTTGGGATAGAAGTCCTCCGGATTGAACTCCTCAGAGGAATATTTAATTTCTGTGCGTCGTTCGTCACCATATTTCTCCTTCACCTCGAGGAGTTCGTCTTTCATCACCTTCTTGCAGAGTTCCGGATCATCGAGGATAGACTGCAGGTATGCGATTTGGCGTTGCAGTTCATCATACTCAGCATGCAACTGGTCGACACGCAGGTGTGTGAGTTGGGAGAGGCGCATGTCGACGATAGCCTTTGACTGCAGTTCATCGATGTTAAACCTCTTTTCCAAGTTACGTTGTGCGTCAGACGGTGTGCTGGAAGCGCGTATGATGTGCACCACCTCATCGATGTTGTCGCAGGCGATGATGAGTCCTTCGAGTATATGCGCTCTCTCCTGAGCCTTTCGCAAGTCGTATTTGGTGCGCCGGATGGTGACATCATGGCGGTGCTCGACGAAATAGCCTACACACTCTTTGAGTGAGAGCAAGCGAGGTCTTCCTTTCACCAATGCGATACAGTTGACAGAGAACGAGCTCTGCAATGCGGTCATCTTGAAGAGTTTATTGAGGATGACATTGGCATTGGCCTCTTTTTTCACATCGACGACAATGCGCATGCCCTGTCTTCCCGACTCATCGTTGACATTTGAAATGCCCTCGAGTTTGCCATCTTTCACGAGATCAGCGATATATTCGATGAGCTGAGCCTTATTGACACCGTAAGGAATTTCGGTGACGACAATCTTGTCATGGCTGTCGCCGCTCTCGATCTCCGCTTTTGCCCTCATGACGACCCTACCCCTTCCGGTCTCGTAGGCATCTTTGACGCCCTGAATGCCGTAGATATAAGCCCCCGTGGGGAAATCCGGAGCCTTGATGTATTGCATCAGGCCCTCGGTATCGATGTCGGGGTTGTCGATATAGGCACAGCAGCCGTCGATGACTTCTCCGAGGTTGTGGGTAGGGATATTGGTAGCCATACCCACGGCGATGCCGTTGCCACCATTGACGAGCAGGTTGGGCACTTTGGTAGGCATGACAGATGGCTCAGTGAGCGAATCATCGAAGTTGTTGTCCATGTCGACCGTTTCCTTGTCAAGGTCATCCATGATATGCTCACCCATCTTCGAGAGTCGGCATTCCGTGTAACGCATGGCAGCCGGAGAGTCTCCGTCCACACTGCCGAAGTTACCTTGTCCGTCGACGAGCGTGTAGCGCATATTCCAGTTCTGCGCCATTCTGACGAGCGCTCCATAGACAGAGCCGTCGCCATGAGGGTGGTATTTACCGAGCACCTCACCCACGACGCGGGCACATTTCTTATAAGGTTTGTCGCTGGTATTTCCGATTCCCAACATACCGTAGAGGATTCTGCGGTGCACGGGTTTGAAGCCATCTCTCACATCGGGCAGTGCACGCGCCACGATGACCGACATGGAGTAGTCGATGTAGGACTTCTTCATTTCCTCCTCAATATTGATTCGGATGATTCTGTCCTGGTCAAAAGTCTGATTTTCGTCCATTATTTTGTGTCAATATTCATGAATGAGGGAGCATCCCTAAATCGCCATAAAAGCCATTTCCTTGCGTTCTGAGCGACTTTGCCCCTTTTTCAAGGTGTAAAATTACGACAATTCTAGGAGTTGGGAAAACAAATAGGCGAAAATATTCACAAAATTAGAATTTATTAAAAGGTAAGCCCTGAAAAAAGTCATAAAAGACGTTTTTCAGGGCCTATGAAGAGTTATAAGGTGTGACCTACTATCTCACAGTATGCGCATGGGCCATTGTTCATTTTCTGTGCATGAAGTTCATCGGCGGCATGGCCGCTTTTCTCATGGCCTGCCGGTGGAATTTTCCTTCCGCCCGGATAAAGTCATAGAGTTTGCTAGCCGAGATGATGGTGAGGAACCGCGCATGATAATTGGACTGCAGTTGTTTG
>CADCQC010000386.1 GCA_902803455.1 uncultured Prevotellaceae bacterium | reverse complement strand
CATGATGTTCTCCACATATTCGGTATTCTCCTTGGTAGGATTGGTGTCATCGAAACGCAGGTTGCAGATACCACCATAACGCTCTGCCACACCAAAATCCATGCTGATGGCCTTGGCATGACCGATATGCAGATATCCGTTGGGCTCTGGAGGAAAACGAGTTTGGATGCGTCCTCCGTTTTTTCCTTCGGCGAGGTCTTTCTCAACCATCTGTTCGATAAAATTGAGACTTCTTTTCTCCATGTTGCTGTTTTCTGATGTTGTAGTCATAAGCCGATTGTATTTGGTGGGTTAGGATGAACTGATGTCATCTTCACCTGTTTTTGATAGTTTGGGCTACAAAGTTACATCAAAAATCCAAATTTCATCTAAAAAAAACAGATTTCATTTGTAAAAACCATATAAATATGATTTTTGTCACATTGGCATGTGAATAAACCGCATAACATGGGATTTTGAGTGACACAATGTCATAATATGTTTTATAGCATATAAATTTATTTGCGCTGATGGTAAAAAACATGTACTTTTGCAGCGTTATCCTGAATACAATCTTTTTACCTTAAAAAAAGCTAATGCCTATTGAGACTGTGACGCCTCCTCTGTGAAGAGGGGGCGTCACAATTTTGTTCCTAAATTTTTGTTGCCGAAAGTTTATCTGATTCCTCTGGCATTGAGGGCTTGGTGGTAGCGCCGGGCGTTGGCTTGGTGCTCTGCCTCTGTGCGGGCATAGTTGTGGGTTCCGCTGAAGTCTTCCTTCGCACACATATAGATGTAGTCGTGGTGCTCATAGTTGAGCACAGCGTCGAGATCTTCCTTCAATGGGATACGGATAGGTCCGGGAGGAAGACCTGGATATTTATAGGTGTTGTAGGGATCATCGGTTGTCAGCATGCGGTTGAGAATCCGCTTGATGGTGAAATCATGCATCGCAAATTTCACCGTGGGATCGGATTGCAGCAACATGCCTTTCTTCAGACGGTTGATATAGAGGCCTGCTACGGTGGGCTTCTCCGCTGTGGCACGAGTCTCCTCGGTCACGATGCTGGCCAAGGTGCTTACCTCTGCCGGTGAGAGACCTAATGCTTTCGCTTTCTGCATCCGGTCGTCGTTCCAGAATTTGTCGCTCTCTTTCTTCATCCGGTCAAGGAACTCATCCACAGACACGGTCCAATACATATTGTAGGAGTCAGGAATAAACATGCTGGCCATGGTGCAGGTGTCCAAGCCGTATTTCGCACACACGGATGGATCGGTGAGGGCATGCAACAGTTCCAGACTGTCGAGTTCCAGTTTCTTGGCCACGGCACCTGCCAACCTGTCCAAAGTGCGCACCGAGGGAATCGGCACGTTGAGCGGGGTCTGTTCTCCACGTTTGAACATTTGGTAGACATCATTTGCGCTCATGTCGGTCTTCACGCCATAGCGGCCGCGGATCACGTTGTCGTATCCTCTGAGGTTGACCAAAGTCTCAAAACCTTTCATGGCATGGGGCTTTGCAATGGCAGAAACCTTTGCGAAGACGGAGTCGCGGCTGTCGTCGCGGTCGATGTAAAGATAGGTGGTCTCACTCTCTTTTGAGAGAGAGGTGTAGAAGTAATAATAACCTGTGCAGAGCAGGGACAGCAGGATGATGGCGATCACGGAACACAAGACCTTCAGGCCTTTGCTTGATTTCTTTTTCATTATGGATGCTTGTAAGGTGTTGGATGTTTGGTGTAGTCCTTTCGGTTTTATTTTGCAAAAGTAGATAAATTTTTGGGAATGGTCGGTCTTTTCTTGCAAAAACCGAGTCAAATGTGTAACTTTGCGTAAAATGTCGCTCCTTGAAGAGAGACGGCAAGTGTTTTTACGACTATGAAACTCAAATTCCAAATACATTACAGCACCCCATGGGGACAGAATCTTCATGTTGCCATTACCTATTTCACTGACGATGGCCGGGAGCGCAATTACCTTTTGCCCATGACTACCGATGATGGGGAGATATGGTCGCTGGAGACTTCTGTGATGGAGTCACGGCAACGCCCTGTGGTATCGGTTTCTTATTACTATCAGGTGATGGACGGTGAGGGACACCTCATCCGCCGTGAATGGAACAAGGTGCCGCGTTGGTATGCCTTCGATAGCACCCGCGACTATGTCTTCCCCGACCAGTGGCGCGATGCCCCCTTGCAGGCTCATCTTTATACAGAGGCATATCAGGTGACGACAGTCCGACAGCGCCATCAGCCGGTGATGCTCCAGCGGTTGCCGCTCTTCCGGCGCACGGTGATCTTCCGTGTTGCGGCGCCTCAGTTGCGTGAGGGCGAGGCCGTCGGTATCTGTGGCAGTCATCCAGCCATGGGCAGTTGGAGCCCATCGCGATTCCTACCCATGATGCCTGTCGGTGATGGTGAGTGGCTGCTTTCTGTCAATATTGAAGGCATGCCGCTGCCATTGGAATATAAATATGTGGTCATCGACAGCAAGAGTAGCCGTCTCAAAGCATGGGAGGAGGGTGACAACCGTACGACCATGGAGGCGGAGATGCGCGATGGCATGGTGCTCGTGCTTCACGGAGGGATGATGCGCGTGAGCGAACCCCATTGGCGGGCTGCAGGTGTGGCTATTCCGTTATTCTCGTTGCGCTCTGATTATTCTTGGGGCGTCGGCGACTTTGGCGACTTACGTAGGTTGGTAGACTGGGCTGTCGTGGCCGGACTCAAGGTCATCCAATTGTTGCCCGTTGCCGATACGACAACCATGCACTCTTGGACAGACTCCCATCCCTACAACATCATCTCTGCTTTCGCCTTGCATCCTCATTATCTCGATTTGTCGCAGTTGCCTGCTATCAGCGATGAGGACCGGCTCACGATCTTCAATCGTCAGCGCCGTGAACTCAATACCCTCGGCTATAGTGATTATATGGCTGTGGACAGGGTAAAAAGGGCGTATCTCGAGGCAGTGTTCATCGAACATGGTTCCACCACGTTGGCCACCGACGACTTTCAGACTTTTGTCGCCGGCAATGGCGAGTGGCTCTTGCCTTATACCGCCTTCTGTATCCTACGGGATATGTATTCCACGGCACGTTTCACCGACTGGCCACAACTGTCGGTCTACGATGAGTCACGCGTGCGCAATTTCCTCGAGGAACATGCTGGTGAGCGCGACCGCATCTTCTTTGTGCAGTATCACCTCCACCGCCAGTTGGAGGCTGCTGCTGACTATGCCCATCAAAAGGGGGTTGCCCTCATGGGTGACCTGCCGGTAGGAGTCTATCGCGACAGTGTAGAGACATGGCAACATCCAACATATTTTAATATGGAAGCACAGGTGGGCACGCCACCCGATCAGGAGTCGTTCAACGGACAAAACTGGGGCTTCCCGCCCTATCGGTGGACAGATGATGAGGGCCATGCCGACACGATGTCGCCTGATGGCATCTATGCTTGGTTCCGCCGTCGCCTCACCCATCTTGAGCGCTTTTTCGATGCTCTCCGTCTTGATCATGCCGTGGGCTATTTCCGCATTTGGGAGATTCCCAAACATGCGGTGATGGCCAACATGGGGCATTTCTCGCCAGCACTCCCGATGAGTGAGGAGGAGATTAACCGATATGGTATGGTCTTTAGGCGTGAACTGTTCACACGGCCACTCATCAACGACCGTATCCTCGAACGGCTCTTCGGTATCCATGCCACTTACGTCAAGGAACATTTCCTTGTCAAACAGACCTATGGCCTATATGCCCTGCGCGAGGAATATGACACACAGGTGAAGGTGCGCGATCATTTCGGAGGACTCAACGATGAGAATAGCCTATGGATACGTGACGGTCTCTACCGCCTGATTGCCAATGTGCTTTTCCTTGAGGACTCGGATGCCCCAGGGATGTATCATCCACGGTTCATGGTATACAACGAACCGGTCTACGAGATACTCAGTGCTGAGGAGAAGGATGCCTTCATGCGACTTTACAACAGTTATTACTACGAGCGTCACAACGATTTCTGGGGCGCACAGGCCATGCAGAAGATGGATGCCCTGTTTGCTGACACAAGGATGCTCCTCTGTGCGGAGGATTTGGGCATGTTGCCGGCTTGTGTGGAAGGGGTGCTCGACAGGCAGCGCATGCTCTCCCTCGAGATTCAGACCATGCCCAAGCAACCTGATTATGAGTTTGCCCATCTGGAGACAAATCCCTACAGGAGTGTATGCACCATCTCCACTCACGACATGCCATCGCTGAGGCTATGGTGGGAGGAGAACAAAGGGCGCACCCAGCGTTATTATGCCACCATCCTCCAGCAGCAGGGGAGGGCACCGCAGCAGTTGCCGGCACATCTCGCCGAACAGATTATTGCGCGTCAGATGTATGCTCCCTCGATGCTGTGCATCCTCTCCTTACAAGACTGGCTGTCGATGGACATTGAGATGAGGGAACGCGATGCCACCGAGGAGCGCATCAATTCTCCGTATGACGTCTATAACCAGTGGCGCTATCGCATGAAACCGACCATCGGGCAGTTGATGGAGGCCAATGCTTTTAATAATAAAATCAGGACGATGGCATTGCGCAGCAAGAGATGAAAGAATACATTACTTATATATTCGACCTCGACGGTACGCTCCTCGATACGTTGGCTGACCTCGCTGCCAGCACCAACTATGCCTTGCAGGCACATGGCATGCCTCAGCACTCTATCGATGATGTGCGTAGGTTTGTCGGCAATGGCGTGCGCAAACTGATGGAACGTGCTGTTCCAGAGGGTACTGGTGGGGAACAGTTCGAACAGGTGTTGGCAACCTTTCGGGAGCACTATTTACACCACAATCTTGACCGCACGAAACCTTATCCTGGTATCTTGCCCCTGTAGCAACGTCTCAAGACTGCCAGCAAACAGACTGCGGTAGTGAGCAATAAGTTTGACAGGGCAACAAAAGACCTTTGCAACTATTTCTTCAGCGACCTGATTGGGGTGGCCATCGGGGAGAGTGAACGGATACGAAAGAAACCTGCTCCCGATACGGTCGACGAGGCGATCCGCCAGCTGCATGCCGACCGGAATACCACGGTATATATCGGCGACAGTGAGGTCGACATCGCCACTGCCAGCAACTGTCACATTCCTTGCATCACAGTGCTATGGGGCTTTCGCGATCGTGACTTCCTGCTTTCTCAGGGGGCTACCTGCCTCGTCGAGTCACCAGAGAAAATCCTCTGAGCATCGTCCTCCTTAACTTCCATCTTTATACTCCTATCTTAAACTTCCATCTTTAAATACCATCCCTAAATTCCCTCAATCATCCCATCCCATGCTGCGCTTTCTACCCATCCTTTTCTTCTTCATGCTCCTGATGCCATCGGCTTTCGCGGGCAATCCTTTGAAACCTCGTATCGTGGTGCTCACCGATATCGCCCCAGGCGACCTTGAGCCCGATGACATGGAGTCGATGGTCCGCCTGATGACCTACGCCGATCAGGTGGAGATCGAGGCGCTCATCACCTCCACAGGATGGAACTGCGACCCCTATCCTGTCGAGTGGGCCGATTCACTGTTACGCGTCATTCAGGCTTATGAACTCGACCTGCCCAACCTCATGAAAAGGTCGAATCAGAAAAACTTCCGTTCCTTGGCTGACGAGTCCCGTCGGCAGGAGATCGGTTACTGGCCTTCCGCTGCTTATCTCCGTAGTCGGGTGGCCATAGGTAGCACTCGTTCAGGCATCGGTGTCATCGGTGCGGCTAACCGTTCTGCGGGAAGCGATCTTATCATCCGTCTTGTCGATGAGGATGACCCTCGTCCGTTGTGGGTGACGGCTTGGGGTGGTGCCAACACCTTGGCGCAGGCCATCTGGCAGGTGCAGCAAGAGCGCACACCCGAGCAACTGCACCTTTTCCTCAGTCGGTTGCGTCTCTTCACGATCACCGACCAGGACATGGTGTGGGCCATGCGGATGAACCGGGCTTACAGTTCCCACCAGTGGTTGCGCCGCGAGTTTGCCCGCGACCTGCTCTTTATCTGGGATGAGAGTGCTTGGCTTTCCCAAAATGAGTTGGGTAGCAAAGACTGGCAACGCTATGCTTCGATGATCCAGGGAAAGGGACATCTTGGTGGTGCCTATCCCACCTATAAATGGGGAGTGGAGGGAGATACCCCTAGTTGGCTCAACGTCTTGCCCAATGGCCTTCACGACCCTGATGACCCTACGCAGATCGGATGGGCCGGCTGTTTCTGTCGTGATATGTGTCCCGATTCTCTTACGGTAGCCTGGACCAACTGGCGGCCACCGCAGAAAAGCATCTCCCGCCAGTATGAGGAGCGTTTCTATCCCGAGACATTCAACGATTTTGCTGCCCGTATAGAATGGGCTGCCACAGGACGTGGCAACCGCAACCCTGTGGTCATGGTCAATGGGCATCGCGGACCAGCACCCGTCAGGATATCGGCAGTGCCTGGCACTTCCGTAGACTTCGATGCTTCTGGCACTACTGATCCCGAAGATGACCAACTGACCTTTCATTGGTGGATCCAGCGTGATGCCGGTCGTTGTCCACCTTCTGTCACCATAGAGACTGGTCATCCGCATTCAGGTCTCAACATCCCGTCTGATGCTTATGGAGCCGAGATTCATGTCATTTGCGAGGTTCACGACAATCACCGCATCCCGCTTGTCTCTTATCTCCGGCTCATCATCACCACACCACCGGCATCATCATCACCCCAGTGATGTTGGTCTTTCATCTTTTATTTTTCATTTTTCATTTTTCATTTTTCATTTTCATCTTTCTATTTTTCCAATGAAAAAGTATTTTATTTTTATGCTGATGCTTCTGCTCACTTTGGGAGCCGAAGCACAAAACCAAACCAGAAAGAGTCGGCCTGCCACTCGTAAGGCCACAGTCACCCGTAAAGCTACGGTCACCCGCAAGGCCAAAACCCAGACTGTTGAGCAACAAGTCCTTGGAAAACATATGCTGAGCCTTCAGTGGATTTCATGGGATTATTTCGGCAATTGTGAGATCACCAAACTGGAGGATGGCACAATGAAATGTGTCGGTGAGCAAGCGTCTCGTGAGAATGACGACTATCTGCGCATCAACGGCACCATCACCATCGTGGATGCCCGACATCTGGTATTCAATGGGACCATCGCTATTCGTGTCAATTATAACAATGGTGGTGAGGAATGTCTCAGGGAGGGCACCTTCGACTTTGTGGCTTCTGGAAAACGGAAATATTGGCGGCTGCAGCAGATGGATAATCCCTGTGAGGGAATCGTCGACTATGTCGACATCTATTTCAAGAGATAAAGAGTTTTGGCGGCTTTTTTGAAAATGCTATCTTATAAGAAGCATTTTGTCAAATAGGCCGTAGATTGAATGTATCGTTTGCTGGATATACCTTTTATTGAATAATATGATGTTGAGTATCAGACAATTATGGATGATTGTTGTCCTCTTGTTATTCAACTTTGTAGGGTCTGCCCAGACGAAGTTGTATCTACCAGGAACAGAAACCCAAGCAGGGGCAGAAGAGCGTCCCTGTATAGAAGTCTATCTGCCTGATGTGGCCAAATCCAATGGCTGTGCCATCATCCTTTGTCCAGGTGGTGCTATGCGTTGGCTGTCATGGGAGAGTGACGTATTGGAGATGGCTCGCTTTCTGAATGAGCGGGGATTTGCTGCCATCGGTTTGCGGTATCATCTCAACAAGTCACCGATGCCTCAGGGGCTTCAGATGCCTCCCATGGTCGATGTCACACATCCCGATCATTTCCCAAAAGCCGACGCCAACCCCATGCATGATGCCGTGGGAGACTCTATTATCAGGTTGGCTGCAGCTGATGCACGGGTTGCTCTGCGCATGGTTCGCGACCATGCTAAAGCATGGCATATCGATAGTGATAAAGTGGGATTTCTCGGTTTTTCTGCCGGCGGTGGTGTCGCTATTGCTGCCACGATGTTGGCTGGCGATGCCTTGGAACGTCCAGACTTCCTCTGTACTAATTTCGGCCCCTCGCTGATGCCTGTGACGGTACCTGCAGATGCCCCGCCATTGTTGATTATGTCACGTGTCGACCATCCCAATGTTGCTGCTGGCCTTGTCGCCTTGTTTATGGAATGGAAGAAGGCTGGCGCGAATGCAGAGATGCATTTTTATGGCGACGGGCGAGGGCCTTATCAATTGATGCCAGAGACAGGCACCACCACCACAGAGGCCTGGAGCCAGCAACTCCTCCTATGGCTGAAGGCCAAAGGTTTCACCCGATGAAACCTTTGGCCTTCAGCATCTCTTAGTTTCTCCTAGAGTTCCTAGTATCTCCTAGGACTTCCTAGTATCTCCTAGAGCTTCCTAGTCTCTCTTAGAATCTTTACTTCATCTTAATGCGCTTTTCCTTTCCTTTATAGACGATGGTCTTCTGGGGACCGCCCATCACATGGATGGTGAATGTGCGGCGCTTAGACATCTCGGGATAACTGCCCTCACGGCGATGGATGGTGAAGGTCTGTGTGTTGTCGTCCCATTGGAGGAGGATGCGGCTGCACTCTCCTTGTTGGTAGGAGAGATCCTGACCGTTGTCTTCGTAGAGCGTAAAGGTGGCATCTGCACCAGGATATATGCGCAGTTCCATCTGGTTGTTCTCACGAGAGGCGGAGGGGATAGACGACGCATCATCAGTGCT
>CADCQC010000385.1 GCA_902803455.1 uncultured Prevotellaceae bacterium | reverse complement strand
ACAGGAGAGGCGAAGTCGTTGCGCTATGCCTTGACTGATGAGGCTGAATCGCTGACCTTCTCGCCTCCACTTGACTGTTCTTGGGCTACCACGCCCGACTCTACCTACAGGGCTTTGGTGTATTACAACCGCAAAAAGGAGGATTTGCCGACAGTGAAGGGGATTTCTGCTGCCCATGTGATGACGCTGAAGCTCATCAAAAAGAAGACGGATGACATGAAGATGGATCCGCTCACGGTAGAGAGCGCTTGGATCAGTGCCAATGGAAAATTTCTCAACTTGGGCCTGTATGTCAAGACAGGGAAGGACGGGGATTCCGGAAAAAGCCAAATACTGGGGATGGTGCGTGATACCATAGTGGCACTCGATAATGGATCGTGTGAGCACCAGTGGCTCCTCTTCCACCATCAGAATGGGGTGCCGGAAAATTATTCTACACGTCTTTATACCAGCGTGGCACTTGATAGCGTCGGCCATGGGGATAGGGTGAGCATCACTGCCCACACCTATGAAGGAATGAAGACATTGGTCTTACAAGTCCCTTGAAGTTGGTCCTCTTCGGAGGACTTTTTTATGCCTTCTGACAGAGTCTGGCCGTTAACTTGTCGAGCATGTCTGTGGTCATCGAGCGGATGTCGTAGATGGGGGCCCATCCCCACTCACGGCGGGCACAGGTGTCGTCCATCCTGTCGGGCCAGCTCTCAGCGATGCTTTGCTTCAAGGGGTCTACATCGTAACTCATCTTGAAGCCGGGCTTGTGCTTCTTGATCTCGGCATAGATGGTCTCGGGGGCAAAACTCATTGCAGCCACGTTGAAACCATTGTGATGGACCAGGCGGTCGGGGTTGGCTTCCATCAGTGTGATGGCGGCTTTCAGCGCATCGGGCATATACATCATGTCAAGTAACGTACCCTTGCGCAACGGACAGACAAAAGGCTCGTTGCGGACGGCAGAATAGAAAATGTCGACAGCATAGTCGGTGGTGCCGCCACCTGGAGGTGTCTTGTAGGAGATGATGCCGGGAAAGCGCACGGAACGGGTGTCGACACCGTATTTGTGGAAAAAATAGTCGCTCAGCAACTCTGTCGTCACTTTTGACACCCCATAGATGGTTCGCGGGCGCTGGATGGTGTCTTGAGGGGTGCGCACATGAGGAGTGCTCAGACCGAAAGAACCGATGCTGCTGGGAGTGAAGACAGCACAGTGTCGCTCACGGGCCACCTCCAGGATATTCCACAATCCATCAATACCGATCTTCCATGCCAGATGGGGCTTGCTCTCGGCCACCACGGAGAGCAGGGCGGCCAGATTGTAGATGGTGTCGATATCATAACGGCTCACGATGTCGGCGATCTGTTGCCCGTCGGTCACGTCCGCAAGTGCTGTCGGCCCCGACTCGGCCAAGTCTCCTTGAGGCTCCGACCCCGTAATATACCCGGCCACGACATGACTGCCGCCATAGCGCTCACGGAGAGCTATGGTGAGTTCAGAACCAATTTGTCCGGTCGATCCGATAATCAGTATGTTTTTCATTTTAGTATAAGTTGGTTGGTGTGGTTTGTCATGGCAAAATAAACAATTTTTTTTCATTCATGATGTAAATAAAACGGATAAATATCACATTTTTCGCCAATTTCTCGTTTTTTTAACATTCCGGCACTCGGATTATTTGAAAAATATTGTTTTCTTTGCAGTAAAAGAAGACGTGATTAAAAAACTGACTTAATCTGAATACTATGTTTGGGAAAATGCAACAATATCTCGCCAATCAGATTGCCGAGATACGCGATGCGGGACTTTACAAGGAGGAACGCATCATCGAGAGTCCGCAAAAGGCTGCTATTGAAGTAAAGGGGCATGAGGTGCTCAATTTCTGTGCCAACAACTACTTGGGACTGTCCGATCACCCGAGGCTCATCGAGGGTGCCAAGCGCATGATGGACAGAAGGGGATTTGGTATGTCATCGGTGCGCTTCATCTGTGGCACACAGGATATCCACAAAGAGTTGGAAAAGGCCATCTCCGAGTATTTCCACACTGAGGACACCATCCTCTATGCGGCTTGTTTTGATGCTAATGGTGGTGTGTTCGAACCGCTCTTCACGGAAGAGGACGCCATCATCTCTGATGCCCTCAACCACGCGTCGATCATTGATGGGGTACGCCTGTGCAAGGCCAAGCGCTACCGTTATGCCAACGCCGACATGGATGACCTCGAAAGGTGTCTCAAGGAGGCACAGGCACAACGCTTCCGCATCATCTGCACGGATGGCGTGTTCTCCATGGATGGCAACGTGGCACCGATGGATCAGATCTGCGACCTGGCTGAGAAATACGACGCACTGGTGATGGTCGATGAGTCGCACTCTGCTGGTGTGGTGGGACCGACAGGACATGGCGTCAGCGAGTTCTTTGGCACCTACGGAAGAGTAGATATCTATACCGGCACACTGGGCAAGTCGTTTGGTGGGGCGTTGGGTGGATTCACTACCGGACGTAAGGAGATCATCGAGATGCTGAGGCAGCGTAGCCGTCCTTACCTCTTCTCCAACTCCCTCGCACCTTGCATCATCGGAGCGAGTCTTGAGGTGTTTGCCATGCTCAAGGAGAGTAATGAGATTCATGACAGGCTCGTGGCCAATGTAGAGTATTTCCGTGATAAGATGATGGCGGCAGGGTTTGACATCAAACCCACGCAGAGTGCCATCTGCGCCGTCATGCTCTATGATGCCAAACTGTCGCAGGTCTATGCCAACCGCATGCTCGACGAGGGAATCTATGTCACCGGTTTCTATTATCCTGTCGTGCCCAAAGGGCAGGCTCGCATCCGCGTGCAGATCTCTGCCGGTCACAACCGTGAACAATTAGACAGGTGTATCGAGGCCTTTGTCAAAGTGGGGCGTGAACTCCACGTCATCGGTTGATCAGGTAAAAATACACATCAGTACCCTCACGGCTTTTTCAGTCCATGAAAAAGGGCTTTCAGTTGGGCGAGGTCATCATCGGTGGTGGCCCAACTGGTCACAAAGCGGCAGACGGTATGATGGTCATCGTAGGGTTCCCAATGGGTGAACAGCACATGCTCCTCCAGGCGGTGCATCCATTCATTGGGAATCACCATGAATTGTTGGTTGGTGGGTGAGTCGATGAAGGGCTGCAGACCGCTGTCGGTGAGGATCTGTTTCAGTTGACGGGCTTTCTCTATGGCATGGCGGGAAATGCGGAGGTAAAGATCGTCGGTGAAAAGGGCGTCGAACTGCACACCGACAAGACGACCCTTGGCCAGCAGCGCACCATGGCGCTTGATGATCGTGAAAAATTGGCGAGGACAACAGCCTGGGGCAAACACCACAGCCTCGCCGCAGAGGGCGCCTACCTTGGTGCCGCCAATATAGAAGGCGTCGCAATGATGGGCGAGGAATGGGAAGGTGATGTCATTGTCTGGGGAGGCCAGACCGTATCCCAGACGGGCTCCGTCGACAAACAGGCGCAGTCCGTGGTGATGACAGGTCTCGTAGAGGGAGGCCAGTTCTGCTGCATGGTAGAGCGTGCCCATCTCAGTGGGGAAACTGATGTAGACCAATCCTGGCTGGGCTACGTGATCGCGACTCTCATCGTGCTCGAAAACCGTCATCCATCGGTCCAGGTCGGCAGCCGACAGCTTGCCGTCGTGATGGGGAAGGCCGATCACCTTGTGGCCGCTCATCTCCACGGCACCCGCTTCATGCACGTTGATATGTCCGGTCTTTGCGCAGAGCACGGCTTCATAGGAGCGCAACATGCCGTCAATCACCGTCGCGTTGGCCTGGGTGCCGCCGCTCAGCAGAAAAACTTCTGCATCGGGCTGATCGCACACGGCCTTGATCTTTTCTGCCGCACGCAACGTGAAGATGTCTTGACCGTAGGTGAGGGTCATCAGGTCGTTGGTTTCTGTCAGGTGGCGCAGCACGTCTGGGTGGGCACCGTTATTGTAGTCGCATTCGAATGATAGTATATCTGACTTCATGGCACAATTTTTCTGTAAGGAATCATGACCTGCAAATATATCAATAATCCATTGCTTAATAGGAAAAGTGGTGTTAATAATTTTTAAAAGTATTAATTTTACTTAATTATTAAAATTCTGAATCTTCACACTCCATCAGAAATCAATTAAAATATGTACCTTTGCAGTCCGATTATTATGGGGATGCACTTAGAACCCCGGGAGAAGCGTGTTAATAGTTGTACTTTTGGCCAGGCATGACGGTTAGTGAATCGCCTTTCCAACTTATTGTAAATAATGTTTTTTAGTAGAAATTTTTGAATTTGAAATGAACACTTTAAGTTACAAGACCATTTCCGTCAGCAAGGAAGTGGCCCAAAAAGAGAAGGAGTGGGTGGTCATTGACGCCAGCGACCAGGTGGTCGGCAGACTCTGCTCAAAAGTGGCTAAGCTGCTCCGTGGAAAGTACAAGCCTACTTTCACTCCTCATGTTGACTGTGGAGACAATGTGATTATCATCAACGCCGAGAAGGTGGTCTTCACCGGAAAGAAAGAGACCGACAAGGTCTATACACGCTATACTGGCTATCCAGGTGGACAGCGTTTCGAGACTCCCGCCAAGCTCCGCACAAGGAAGGATGGCGCAGAGCGCATTATCCGTCATGCCGTAAAGGGTATGCTCCCCAAAGGCCCACTTGGAAGAAGTCTGATGGACAACCTTTATATCTATGAGGGTTCTGAGCACAAGCATGAGGCACAGAAGCCCAAGGCAATTGATATTAACCAGTATAAATAAGCACAAGCATGGATAATAAATATATTAATGCAATAGGTCGTCGCAAGAGTGCTGTGGCTCGTGTTTACCTCAGCCAGGAAGGTACCGGCAAGATCACCATCAATAAGAAAGATATCACGGAGTATTTCCCCTCAGCTATCTTACAGTATGTCGTCAAGCAGCCGCTCAACCTGCTCAATGTCGCTGACAAGTATGACATCAAGGTCAACCTCGATGGTGGTGGTTTCACAGGCCAGAGCCAGGCCCTTCGTCTGGCTATCGCACGTGCTCTCGTGAAAATCAACGAAGAAGACAAGAAGGCTCTGAAAGACCAGGGTTTCCTCACACGCGACTCACGTACTGTGGAGCGTAAGAAACCAGGACGTCCAAAGGCTCGCGCACGCTTCCAGTTCAGCAAGCGTTAATACAACTGTCTTTACATGTTTAGCATCCAAACTGACGGGACTCCCCGGCGCTATGTGGCGACGGACGGATTACCCGCTGGCTGGTTAGAGAACAACTAAAAGGAAAGTAAACAATTTTAAAATCAATAAAATGTCAAGAACAAATTTTGATATGCTGCTGCAGGCTGGATGCCACTTCGGTCACCTGCGCCGCAAATGGAATCCCGCTATGGCTCCTTATATCTTCATGGAGCGCAACGGTATCCATATCATCGACCTCCACAAAACTGTGGCAAAAATCGACGAGGCTGCTGAGGCTCTCAAGCAAATCGTCAAGTCGGGAAAGAAAGTGCTCTTCGTAGCTACTAAAAAACAAGCTAAGACCATCGTGGCTGAAAAGGCTGCAAGCGTCAACATGCCTTACGTGATCGAGCGCTGGCCGGGCGGTATGCTCACCAACTTCCTCACCATCCGCAAGGCTGTCAAGAAAATGGCCAATATCGACAAACTCCTCGCTGATGGCACTTTCGCCAACCTCTCAAAGCGTGAACTCCTCCAGATCACACGCCAGCGTGCTAAACTGGAGAAGAACCTCGGCTCTATCGTTGACCTTACACGTCTGCCTTCCGCTCTCTTCGTCGTCGACGTGATGAAAGAGAACATCGCAGTGAAAGAGGCCAAACGTCTCGGTATCCCTGTCTTCGGTATCGTGGACACCAACTCCAACCCTGATGACATCGATTTCGTTATCCCTGCCAACGACGACGCTAAAGACAGCATCGACGTGATCCTGACAGCATGCTGTGCTGCCATCGCAGAGGGACTCGAGGAGCGCAAGGCTGAGAAGGCCGACGAAAAGGCTGCCGCTGAGCAGAGCGAAGAGGCTCCCGACACACGCCAGCGTCGCCAGCGCCGCGCACGCAAGGATGCTACCGCAGCTGAAGAGGCTCCCGTGAATGCTGAAGAGGTTCAGGAACCTGCACAGGAGGCCGCTGAGGTGGAGCAGGAAGAACCACAAGCAGAGTAATTTCTTATCAGTCAAAACCCATCAAAGCAAATAGATATTATGGCTTACAAACCCAATATGGAAGATATCAAGAAGCTCCGCACCATGACGGGTGCTGGCCTCGCCGACGTCAAGAAGGCACTCACAGAGGCTGAGGGAGACTTCGATAAGGCCAAAGACCTGCTCCGTGAGCGTGGACTGGCCATCGCAGCAAAGCGCAGCGACAGAGAGACATCCAATGGTTGTGTTCTCGTCAAGGTGGAGAATGGATTCGCCGCCATCATCGCACTCAAATGCGAGACTGACTTCGTCGCCAACGGCGCCGACTTCATCGCTCTCACACAGAACATCCTCGACGCTGCCGTGAAGGCAAAATGCAAGACCGTGGAGGAGGTGAGCGAACTGACTCTCGCCGACGGACGGAAGGTGGCTGACGCCGTTACACAGCGCTCTGGTATCACTGGTGAGAAAATGGAACTCGATGGCTACAACTACCTCGAGGGTGACAACATCTACTCCTACAACCATCAGGGGAAGAATATGCTCTGCACACTCGTCCAACTCAACAAGGACTACGAGGAGCAGGGACACAACATCACCCTGCAGGTGGCTTCTATGAACCCCGTCGCTCTTGACGAGGAGAGTGTGCCACAGTCAGTGAAGGACAACGAGCTCCAGGTGGCTATCCAGAAAACAAAGGACGAGCAAGTGGAGAAGGCTGTGGAGGCCGCTCTCAAAAAGGCTGGTGTCAACCCCAACCTCGTGGACAGCGACGACCACATCAGCTCCAATATCGCCAAAGGATGGCTCACTGAGGAAGAGGCTGCCAAGGCTCGCGAGATCAAGGAGAAAGTGGCTGCTGAGAAGGCTGCCAATCTGCCCGAGCAGATGATCCAGAACATCGCTAAGGGTCGTATGGCCAAATTCTTCAAGGAGAACTGTCTCGTCAACCAGGAGTATATCAAGGCTGAGAACAAGGAGAATGTCGCCGCCTATCTGAAGGCTGCCGACAAGGACCTCAAGGTTGTGGCTTTCAAACGCTTCACCCTGCGGGCCGACTAATCATCAGTTCGACTAACAATTACAAGGAGCCAGTGACGTGATGGGCACATCATGACTGGCTCCTTTTTATTTCCCCTCTCATGAAAATATTTGCCGTAGGATTCAATTATCCCTGTTACAATAAACTGCAGGATTGTCCGTTATACAATCAGGAGCATCCCGTGATCTTCACAAAGGCTGACTCGGCATTGCTCAAAAACCGAAAGCCATTTTTCCTGCCCGATCATCTCGGGAGGATAGACTATGAGGCTGAGATGGTGGTGCGGATATGCCGGTTGGGAAAAAGTATCCCTGAGAGGTTTGCACACCGCTATTACGATGCGGTGACATGTGGCATCGACTTCACCGCTCGCGACTTGCAACGCACATTGGCTTCGCAAGGTCTGCCATGGGAGATGTGCAAAGGCTTCGACGGTGCTGCTGCCATCGGCGAATGGATTCCTGTCGATAAGATAAAAGGCATCCAGCAGGTGCACTTCAGACTCGATATCAACGGGCAGACCGTGCAGCAGGGTGAAACAGCCGATATGCTCAGATCCGTAGACTGCCTCATCGCTTACATCAGCCAATATTATACCTTGCGGACGGGTGATCTTCTTTTCACAGGTACACCTTCCGCAACGGGACCTGTCGCTGTCGATGACCATCTCACCGGGTTTCTCGATGATCAAAAGGTACTGGAATTCAATGTTAAATAAACGATATCTCCAACTGTTGTGTCTCACCATCTTCATGATGGGGCAGTGGCTGACCGTCAGCGCACAGCATTTCTTCAACCTTACCGCTGATGAGGTGAGGATAGACTCTGTGTTGCCGCGCTTTGCCACATCATTTCAGTTGGGTGAACATTTTGCCGACTCCACATACACCGTTTCCATCCTCTATCCGGAATTCATCGATATGACTCCTTATAGCGAACGGCGGCTGAAGGCGGTCACCTCTTCGGAGATGCCCGGCATGCCCGTGCCAGAGGTGAACGTGGTGGTGGAACGGAAAAGGGGACATCTCGAGGTGTCGTTTGTTCCCTTTGTCTACCGTGACGGCAAATACCAGATCCTTGTGAGTTTCATGCTCGATATAAAAGCCACGGCCAAAGACGATGGCATCAGAAGGATGCCTAAGGACAGGGGATACAAGATGGTGCCGGCTGCCGAACGCTATGCCGCACATTCTGTGTTGGCATCGGGGAAATGGGCCAAAGTGCGGGTGCCTTCCTCTGGTCTTTATTGCCTGACAGAGGCGCTCATCAAACAGGCGGGGTTCAGTGATATCTCCAAGGTGAAAATCTATGGATATGGAGGGGCGCTGCAGAGCGAACGCCTCGATCCCAACATGTTGATCGATACGGATGACCTGAAGGAGGTGCCTACTTGCCAGGTGGCGGGAAGACGGCTCTTCTATGCACAAGGACCCGTGTCGTGGAGCACGCCGACAACGATGAGACGCACCCGCAATCCTTATTCCGACTATGGCTATTATTTCCTTACTGAGAGCGATGGCGAGCCGGCAAGTATCGACAGCGCGGCGTTCGTGGCCAAGACCTATCCAAGACCTGAACATTATCATTCACTCCACGAAATAGACAACTTCTCTTGGTTCCAAGGCGGGCGCAATCTTTTTGAAAGCAATCCCGTGAACCTGGGAACCACAAAGGATTATATTCTCAAAAGCCCCAGTAGCGACAGACAGGGAAAGATCGCTGTGGCGGTCACTGCAGGGACGACCACCACGGTCGAGGTGATGCTCAACGACTCTGTCCTTGGACGGTTGAGCATGTCGCCTGGCAATTACGATAAAGGTAAGGAGGCGACAGGAATCTACGAGGTGAACAATCTGATGGCATCCGATACCATCACATTGCGGCCGATCAGTGGAGGACCCGTGAGACTTGATTATATCGACATCTATACGGCTACACCAAGGGCGATGACAGCACTCACCTATTCTGGCGTTCCCGCACCGGAATATGTCTACAACATCACCAATCAGGATCATCATGCCGATCCGCAGGCCGATATGGTCATCATTATTCCAACCTCGCAGAAATTGCTCCCCCAGGCCCGGCGTATCGCCGACATGCATATCCAGCGCGACTCCATGAGGGTGACTATCGTGCCGGCAGATGAACTCTATAACGAGTTCTCCAGCGGAACACCGGATGCTAATGCCTACAGGAGATATATGAAGATGCTCTATGACCGTGCGACAACCGATAGTGATATTCCGCGCCATCTGATGCTCTTCGGCGACGGACTGTGGGACAACCGCATGCTTACCAGCGAGTGCCGCAGTTATTCACCCGATGACTTCCTGTTGTGCTATGAGAGTGAGGAGTCGTTTAGCGAGATTTATTGCTATGTTGATGATGGCTTCTATGGGCTGCTCGACGACGGGGAGGGAGAAAACCCGCTGAGTTCTGACAAACTCGACCTTTCCATCGGAAGATTCCCCGCACATACCGTGGAAGAGGCGAAAATCCTTACCGACAAAACCATACGCTATGTGGAGAATGCGGATGCCGGAGCATGGCAAAACCTGGTGGCTGTGCTTGGCGATGATGGCAACAACAATTCGCACATGGAGGATGCCAACAGGACTTGCACGCTCATCAACTCACTCTATCCCGGCTTGCAACTTCAGAAAGTGATGTGGGACACCTATACGAGGGTGACATCTGCCACGGGCAACACCTACCCTGACTGTACCCGTGACATCAAGAAAATACAAACCAACGGGGCGCTGCTCATCGACTACTCCGGACACGGGTCTGCCATCAGCATCTCACATGAGCGGGTGCTCATCTTACAGGATTTCCAAAACTTCTCCAACACCCATCTGCCGATGTGGGTCACGGCATCGTGCGACATCATGCCTTTTGACATGGCTGAGGCCACCATCGGCGAGGAGGCCATGCTCAACAAGAATGGTGGCTCGGTGGCTTTCTTCGGTACCACCAGAACGGTCTATCAGGGCTACAACGCTTATCTCAACAGAGCATATATGAAACATGTGCTCAATGTCGATAACGGGAAACGTATCTCCATCGGAGAGGCGCAGCGACTGGCCAAAAACGAGATGATCACTTCCGGACAGGATCTGACAGCCAACAAACTCAGATACTCCTTGCTGGGCGATCCGGCTCTTTGCCTCCATGTGCCGACCATCAAGGCTGTGGTCGACAGCATCAACGGTCAACCAGTGGGAAAGGCAAGCGACATCACACTGAGGGCTGGCGGAAAGGCGGTCGTCTCCGGACATATCGAAAGGAATGGCCAGCAGGAAACGTCATTCAATGGACTGCTTACGGCAACCGTGCGCGACTCAGAGGAACTCGTCACCTGTATGGGCAATGCGGAGGATTCCAAGAACGTCTATACTTACTACGACCGGCCTAACGTGCTCTTCAATGGATCCGACAGCGTGAGAAACGGACGGTTCCGCTTCTCTTTTGCGGTGCCTATGGACATCAATTATTCAGATGGTGCCGGACTCATCAATCTCTATGCCGTCAACAAAGAACATACGCTTGAGGCTAACGGCGCATGCGGAGCGTTTCAAGTAGGCGGTACTGACGTGGTGGGCAATGACTCCATCGGACCGTCGATATACTGCTATCTCAATACACCGTCGTTCTCTAATGGCGATGATGTCAACACCACTCCTTATTTCGTGGCCAATATCACCGATAAGGATGGTATCAACGCCGCAGGAACGGGTATCGGACATGACCTGGAACTCATCATCGACGACGAGATGTCGAAAACGTATGTGCTCAACGATAACTTCACCTTTGATTTCGGCAGTTATATCAGCGGTTCGACCTACTATAGCATCCCTGAACTGACTCCTGGCATCCATACGCTGAAGTTCAGGGCATGGGATATTCTCAACAACTCGGCGATGGCACAACTGACGTTCAACGTGGTGAAGGGCATCAGTCCCACGCTCTTCAGCATCGGATGCACGAAAAACCCTGCCTATACGTCAACGACTTTCATCATCAATCATGACCGTATCGGATCGACAATCGATGTGGAAATCGACCTCTTTGATACCAGCGGACGACAGTTGTGGAAACATCAGGAGACTGATGGGGCCGTGCAAGGGGCGCTCACCGTCGATTGGGACCTGACCGTCGATGGCGGGCAACGGCTTCAGACTGGGGTCTATATCTACAGGGTTTCGGTATCGAGTGATGGCAGTCCGGCTGTCTCCAAGGCTAAGAAACTGATAATCATAAGCAATAAATAAACGCTCGTCACGTTAGTAATAATGTTCAATAACAAACGATCAGCGATGCATTTGACATTCAAAAGAATAAAAATAGGGCTCATCATAGCACTGACCCTCACGGTAACGCAGGCACAGGCTCAGAAGGAGGACATGTTTAATCCTGTCAATACATCTGTGACTTCACAGACCATAGCACCCGATGCCAGGGCAGCTGGTATGGGTGATGTGGGTGCGGCCACAGACCCTGACGTGGTGTCGCAATACTGGAACCCGGCAAAATATCCTTTCACCATATCAAGGGCGGGTGTGGCACTCAACTACACACCGTGGCTCAGACAGTTGGTGAGCGACATGGACCTGGCATATCTTGCCGGATATTACCGCATCGGCGACTATAGTGCCGTGTCGAGTTCCTTGCGCTATTTCTCTCTCGGTGAGGTAATGGTGGGCAGTTCGCTCGATGATACCAATGACATGACGATCAAGCCTTATGAAATGTCGCTCGACGTGGCTTATTCGCTGATGCTTAGCGAGAATTTCTCTATCGCGGCTGCCGTGAGATGGATTCTCTCAGACCTTACCTATGACTATACGGAGGACACCAGTCCTGGCTCTGCCTTCGCTGCAGATGTGTCATGCTATTATCAGAATTATCTCAATATAGGAGCAAGGGAATGCCAACTCGGACTCGGTCTTAACGTGAGCAATATCGGTAGCAAAATCTCTTTCGGAGGTGATGAGCACAGTGAGTTTATTCCGACCAACATGCGTCTGGGTGCATCTCTCATGATACCTGTGGATGAGTACAACCGCTTCACGATTGCTGCAGATGCCAATAAACTGCTCGTGCCGACCTATCCGAGACAAAAAGAGGAGGAAAGCTCACAGGAATATCAAGACCGTCTGGAGAAAGAATATTTCGATGTGTCAAGCATCAGCGGTATCTTCAAAAGTTTCAACGATGCACCTAATGGGTTCAAAGAGGAATTACGTGAGATACAGTGGAGCGTGGGCGCAGAATACGTCTATCACGACCAGTTCTCTCTCCGTGCCGGTTATCACCATGAGCATGAGACCAAGGGTAACCGTAAATATTTCACCGTCGGTGCTGGTTTCAGAATGAATGTCTTCTCGCTCGATGCCGGTTATGTCATCGCCACTGCCAAGAGTAATCCGCTCGATCAGACCCTGCGCTTCACACTCTCGTTCGACATGGATGGCATCAAGGACTTGTTCAAGAAATAGGCGTGGATTTATTCAAGAAAGATGAAAATAAGAGTTGGATTTGGATATGATGTTCACCAGTTGGTGACCGGGCGTGACTTGTGGATGGGTGGCATCAAGATTGAGCATACCCTCGGGTTGTTGGGGCATAGCGACGCTGATGTGCTTATCCATGCTATCTGTGATGCTTTGTTGGGTGCGGCGTGCATGCGTGACATCGGTTTCCATTTTCCGGATACGGCAGCCGAGACGGATGGCATGGACAGTAAGGTGATTCTGCGTGATGTCGTGGCGCTGATCGCCACAAAAGGCTATCGGGTGGGTAATATTGATGCCACCGTTTGCGCGGAAAAGCCAAAGCTCAATCCACACATCCCTGCCATGCAACAGTGTCTGGCACAAATCATCGTATGTGAAACCGACGATATCTCCATCAAAGCAACCACCTCCGAACGTCTTGGCTTCACTGGCCGCCAAGAGGGTATCGCCGCTTATGCCACAGTGCTCATTGAGAAATATTCCTAAAATTTTTTAGTTGATAGAGAAATCTGTAGAAAAAGGATCTCCTGATCATCAAGAGATCATCAAAAAAGTGCGCCGCAACTCTCAACGAGCCGCAGCGCACAAGCCTATGTTTAACTAAAAATCCTTTTCAAAACCAAAGGGAGCCTCGCGGCGACCTTTGT
>CADCQC010000384.1 GCA_902803455.1 uncultured Prevotellaceae bacterium | reverse complement strand
ATGCACCTGGCACCGTGATATTACCGATCATGGTGATAGGCTGGCTGATGATACTTGGGATGCCGTCAATGCCAAACGCTACAATTAAAATGGCCAAATAGGCTGCGATCATCGGTGAACTGATCAGAATCTTGGGTTGGAAAACCATACGCTGTTTTTCTCCGTTGACCAACATGACACCGATGGTAAAAACAGACAAGGTATTGACCACATTGAGGATAGCGGCATAAAAAACAGCTTGGTGTCCGAAAATGGCACCTACAATAGGATAACCGATGAAACCCACATTGCCGAACATCAGAGCAAATCCCACTGCTCCATGGTCTTCAGGTTGATGGGTGAGCAAACGTGGAAGAAAAAATGCAACAGCAGTAAGCAACAGGTAAGTGAGCAGACTGATGCACAGCAACGGAAGAATCAGACTGCGGTCGGGCAATGTGCCGCCCATCGTTGATGACAAGATGAGCGCCGGACAAGTAATGTCGATGATAATGTTGGAAAGCTGGCGGTCAAAGTCGCCTCCCATATACTTCAACTTGCCAGCCACGTATCCCACAATGACGATGGCAAGGAGGATTAGCATGATGTTGATATTCTCCAAAATGTGCTCTCTTTCTCAATTCGGCTGCAAAAGTAGAGCAATTTTGTGATTGTGCAAAGTTTTTTATGCGGAACTTGCATTTTCACGAATGGATACTGATCCATGTCAGTTTTCGCCATAAGCCCTCTAACGGACCGCGGGGATGGTTCATGAACCAGTAACGGCCAAAAACATATTGGACGATGACCATAGTCATGCCAATGAGCACTGCATAAGTGATGCCAACAAGACGATAGCAGGCCAACCCATAGCCACAGAAGATAAAGCTGCCGATGATGGATTGCAGTAGATAGTTGGTAAGGCTCATGCGGCCAAAGAAACAAAGGTGTCGGAGTGCGCTACGCACACACCCGTATGCATACCATGCTGAGACTACAGCCGAAACGATAGCCAGTAGGATAAATAGATTGTAGAGGGGGGTGAGCCATAGGGCCATATCGCCAAAATCCACCAAACTCAATAAGATAATGATGAGTGCTGACAGTCCAAGGATGATATGCCACCAATGTAGATTTCGCCCTTCGTTGTAGAAGAACCGATGCCGGCCTAACTGCATGCCGAGGATAAATAAGCAGAGCAGTTGGGTGAGACGTCCGCTGAAAACATTGAAACGCAGGTTAAGTTCGAATCCATACCGCAAGTTATTGATGGCGTTTTCCAAAAATGTGCCATTCTCATGCAGGCTGATCGTTTTGTTGTATATCTCAAAGAGTGTGGTGTGGTCGATCGTGGTTCCTGTAAGCAGACAAAACAATTCCACAGGTTGGATGACTAACAAACCGATGATGAACCATACTGCCTTTGATGGCAGATAGCTGATGGGAATGAGTAGTAAGCCATAGACAGCATAAAGCATGAGGATGTCGCCATCATAGAATGCCACATTGATAAGACCGAAAACAAACAACAGACACATGCGCCAAGCAAAGCGGAAAGAGAAAGACTTCCCCTTCTGCTGCTGGTTGTCATTCATGATGAAAAAGCTAAGTCCGAAGAGCATAGCGAAGATACCATACATCTTTCCAGAGAGCAACCAAGCCAGTACGTTGCCGACCTGCTGATCACAGGGTAGTGTATGCACGATCGGCTCTTTAGTGAAAATATCGAAATGTTCCACGGAGTGATACAATATGATGCCGGCCACTGCGATGCCTCTCAATGCATCGGCCACATCAATCCGTGTGTTGGGAAGGTTACGGGTGAAATACATTGTTTACTTGTTTTCTTACTGATGGTCACCAATCATTTTTTCCATCCAAATCATATCATACCAACGGCCGAATTTCTTGCCGCATTGGTGAAAATGTGCCACCTTTTTATAACCAAGTTGCTCGTGGAAACGGATACTGTCTTGTGTCAGATATTCATCTTCTTGTTCAATATATGAGATGCAGGCATTCATGTTGAGGATGCCCTGAGCCATCAGCCGCTGTTCAAGAACGTCATGGAGCCTTCGTCCGACACCTTGTCGTCTCACACTTCTGTCTACATAGATGGATGTCTCGACCGACCATTGATAGGCAGCCCGTTCCTTAAAGGCACTGGCATAAGCATAGCCTACAATCCGTCCATCATCTTCGGCCACGATCCATGGATATTTCGCTTGTACTTTTTCTATACGTTGACGGAAAACGTCTGGTGTCGGAACTTCATACTCAAATGTGATGGCAGTCTGCTCTATGTATGGTGCATAGATTGCCAGCATCGACTCGGTGTCTGATCGTGTCGCTTCCCTAATCAACATAGCAGTTTCTGTTTTGTGGAAATTCTAATGGGGCAATATCAACCATCTGTGGTTGACTAAGTGAAAGAATAGTACATTAGTCTTTCAGCGAATAGGTAATGGTGGAGACCACTCGTATTTTCTTTTTATAAGGTATATCGGCATTGTCGATAGAAAACTCGCCTTGTCCCGCTTCCACTATCTTGTTGATTTTTGAATGACTGTTTTCTGCAAACTGTTTGGCTGTTGTCTCTGCATTGGCAATGGCTTCTGCCATCATATCTGGTTTCAGCTTCTGAAACTGGGTGTATTCATACTCTGTGTTGTTGGAATCCAAAATGATGCCAAGGTCTATCAGTTCATCCGATTGCGATTGCAGTTCACCGATGAACTTCGTGTCATTTGATGTCACTGTCACAGAGCGGCTTACACTGTAATTGTAGAGTGGTTTGTTGTCGCCCCACACGTTGGCATAGTTGTCTGTGACATCGAATGTGCTTACGGCCACCGTTCCTTTTCCTTTTATACCTTTATCATTGAGGAAACCTTGTATAATATTCACTTCCTCATTGATTCGGGCGAAGATGGGTTTCAACTCATTGGCCGACTCTTGCAGTCTCATCGTCCATACCACTTTGTCTGCATCAACTTCTTTCTCAGAAAGACCTTTCACAGTCACCCTGCGGTCTTTGTTGGTGAAATTGTCAATTCCTCCCTTAATGCAAAGACCAAGCATCAAGAGTCCGAATGCCACAATACTGGCCACGATGATTTTCTCGTATTTTTCCATAACGATGTTTTTTTGTTGAATGATCTGCCTCTTGTTTTCTACCTATGGCAGCCGGCACAAAGATACTTCATTTTTTCAATATCCAACATTTTTTATTTAGTTTAACGCAATTCTTCTGTTTTTTTTGATGTTTTGTAACAGATCGCTCTTTTTTTTATATTTTTGCATAGAAAATCGCTCATAACAAAGACTTCTTTTTCATGAAACAACTGATAATCATCCTCATTGCCATTCTTGCATACATCCAGCCTGTCATGAGCCAGGATAAAGCATCTCCCAAGAAAGTAGCTCTCGTATTGAGTGGAGGAGGTGCCAAAGGAGTTGCTCATATAGGTGTGTTGAAAGTGCTTGAACGTGCTGGTATACCTATAGACATAATCACAGGTACCAGTATGGGAAGCATTGTCGGTGGACTGTATGCCTGTGGAAATGATGCCATGCGACTCGATTCCATTGTTCGTTCACAGGATTGGTCTAAAGTATTGTCTGACAAAGAGGACTTGAGATATCAGGGCTTGAAAGAACGTGAGCTTTACAACACTTATGCCATTTCCACTACAGTGAGGTTGAAAAAAAGGAGAAGTAGCATCGGAGGAGGTATCATCATCGGTAAGAATATAGGAAAACTGCTGCGCACCTTCACCGCACCCTACACTGATTCTATCGATTTCAATACCCTTCCCATCCGGTATGCATGTGTAGCCACTGACGTGGTGGATAATAGCGAGCAAGTTTTCCATAGCGGGGTCTTGAGTCTTGCCATGAGAGCAAGTATGTCTATCCCAGGTGCCTTCGCTCCTGTCAGAAAAGGAAAACAGGTCCTTGTTGATGGTGGATTGCGTAATAATTATCCGGCTGACATCGCTAAAGAGATGGGGGCAGACTATATCATCGGTGTGTCAGTGGCCAGCAAACAGAAAACTGCAGAACAGTTGGGTAGTGCGGCTGATATCCTTCTTCAAATTGTTGATTTCAACTGTAAAAATAAGTTCGATGAAAACATGGCCATTACAGATATCCCAATATTGGTCAACACGGAAGGCTATAGTTCCACTTCTTTCTCCCGGGCTGCTATTGATACGCTTATCCAGAGAGGTGAGGATGCAGCTATGGAGCATTGGGATGAGATTATGGCGCTGAAAGAAAAACTGTTTCCTATACAACCAAAGGTTCATCAGCAGGCACTCCAAATTCCTTTGTCTGACAACCCATCCTATAAAATCGGTCAATTGAGATTTGTAAACATGTCACCCAGTGACGAGTACTTTATCCGTACGAAATTCAGGTTAAAAGAAGGCGACAGCATTGATACTGAAAGGGCTAATCTCATCACGACATCGATTCGTTTGGACCTTTTTTACCAAAGCGCTGATTTCCATGTCGACCGAAATGTCATAATGACGTCCGACGGATCGAAAGCTTCGAGAATCGTGTTCATTGCCGGTGAAAAGAAACCCAACAAGATGAATGTTGGCATCCGTTTCGACAACGAGGAATTGGTGGCATTGCAGACGAATATCGCATTTCCTATCCGAAAACGTCTGCCCATGCAACTTGACTTCACTTTCCGATTGGGAAAACACATTAAGGCCGAGGCCAACTGGGAACTTCACCCTCTCAATTTCCTGCATCCCTCCATCACCCTCGCTTTTCATCGTAATGACTTCAATCTATATGAGTATGGTTCCAGGAGTTATAACCTTACCTATAATCGTCTGAATGCTTTCGCTGCTCCTTTTACTTTCAGCGTAAGAAATTTCCACTTCAGTATAGGAGCAGCTATTGATTATTATTTCAACTACAAAATGCTGCTCGACCAAGTCATAGAGCATCCAATGAATGTTCCTAAGCACGAGCATTTCATCTCATACCGGGCCAAGGTGGATTATAATAGCGAAAATGATTGGTATTTTCCTTCAAGAGGTAGCAAGTTCAAAGCACAATATGGATATTACACAGACAATTTTGTGAAATTGGATGACAAAGTCGGTTTGCACGAGCTGAGTGCGATGTGGCGCACGAATATTCCGATAGGTAAACACTTGACCATCCAGCCCATGTTCTACGGACGGTTGCTTCATTATGACGATACTCCTTTTATCCTTTCCAATATCATGGGCGGTGAATGGTTCGGTCATTACATCGAACAGCAATTGCCATTTGCGGGGGTGGGGTATATAGAACTTCAATGGGACAAGTTCTTGGCTGCTCAGATGCAGTTACAATATGCAGCCACCTCCAAGAGCTTTATTGTCCTTAAGTTTGCTGGCGCACAAGATGGGGACAAGTACAGCAGTATATTAAAAAGCAAGACGATGTTGGGTTCTACCTTAGGCTATCATTACAATGCCCCATCGGGACCAATAGGTCTTTCTTTGGGGTATAGCAATGTGACCAAAGATTTCTATTTCTATTTCAATCTGGGTTATGTCTTTTGATCGCGGTTAAAACCATTTCCACAGAGTCTTGTGTCTTATTTGTGGAATTTGAAATGGTCGAAGCCTTCGCCATAAACACCGATGACACGGCTCTGACTGACAAAGGCTGTGGGATCCACCTCGTTGATGATATGGAAGATCTCGCTCGACTGACGTTTCTTTGCCAGCACGAAAAGCATCTTGATGTTGTTACCAGAATAAAAACCTTGTGCATCAATCAAGGTCACACCTCGATGTGGTTCCTGGTTGATGCGACGGGCTATTTCCTCGTAATGGGTAGCGATAATGAAAAACTGCACTGAACTGCGGCGTGAATTCACCACTTGGTCGATGCAAAATGCGGTGACACAGAGCACGACATAGCCATAGATTACTTTTTCCCAATCATGAAATACTAGGTAGGAACTGGTGATGATGACGATGTCGCAAAGCAGGATTACGCGCCCCAAAGAGATGTCACGATATTTGTTGACTATGGCAGCTATAATATCTGTACCACCGGTACTCCCGTTAAATGACAATCCAAGACCCACACCACTTCCACAGAAAATAGCACCGATGATACTGGCCATAAATGGTTGGTCTTGAAGTAGATGCATATCGGCTCCCAAGTGGGTAAAATAGGAAAGAAACAATGTGAGCACACCGACAGCATAAATCGTTTTCAAACAGAAACGGAGACCAAGCACCTTCAGTGCTCCCAACAACAATAAGGCATTGATGCCAAAGTAACTCACCTGGACAGGTACATTCATGCCCCAGTACAGCAGTGAGGAAACACCAGCTACTCCACCTGTTGTAATGTCGTTGGAAAGAAGGAAAATGGTCCATCCCATGCCATAAGCCATCATACCGATAGCGATCATCACATAGTCGAAAAATTCGGAATTCAATATTTTCCTTAAAGTAGATCTCTTCTTTGCTGTCGGATTAATGTTGTCTTTCATTCTTTTTGCGTTTTACGCTTGCAAATATACGATATTTTTCCAACTACCAAATCAGAAACTTATAGAAAATACATGTGTGATGACTTTCATAGTCAATCAGGGTTGCAGGTGATTATGGATAGATTACAAAAATGTAATGAATGGTTTGGCGTTTACGCATATTTATCGTACCTTAGCAAACTGTATGAAACAATTTGTGAAAGATAAGCTAAAAGTTCGCATCATTAGTTGTGCATTTGTAGCGCTGGCATTGGCTGTATTCAAACCTTTCGGACTGACTGCATGGCAATGGCATGCTTTTGTTCATCTGCTGATTATCTTTCTTTTGGGGATTTTTGTTTGCTTGATAACAGATTTCATCATCGATAAAATAATCAAGAAACCTTATATAGAAGGTATGGATGCTGATCTTATCATCCGACGCAATCTTTGGTTTCAATTGATCAATACACCTCTCATCTCATTGATGATATGCCTTTATCGGCATTTTTTCTTGAGCGATCGGGTGGAGGGGAATCGATTGTCATGGAGTAATTTTTTCGAGACGCTTGTTATCATCGCATTTTGTTCTTTTGCTATCGGTCTTTACTGGCGTTTCAAGTACAGAAGCCGTTATTTGGCTGCAGAACTGGAGGAGATGCGCTTGCTGAATGAAGAATTGAAAAGATTGCAAAAGAAAGCTGATGAGCTGGACAAAGTCAAAGAATCTGAGACACTCGATAAAAGTGACCATCAACAGACAGAATTGTCTGGCACAAAACCAGCATCATCCACCATCGTGTTATCTGGGACGACCAATGAGTCTGTGGCACTCATGGTTTCCAACTTATTATATTTAGAGGCTGTCGGAAACTATGTAAAAGTCTATCATCTTCGTGATGACATGGTTTGTACAAACATGCTCCGTGCCACCTTGAAACAAATGGAGGGAGATCTGAAGGACTATCCGATGATTGTCAGATGTCATCGGGCTTTCTTGGTCAATTTGGGTATGGTAGACCAAATCGTATCCAAGTCTGATTCCATGCAGCTGATCATGAAGCATGGCCACGAAGCTATTCCCGTATCACGAAGTCATACGGGGAGTGTCAAGGAAACCATCAAAGCGTTGTAAAACCTGTTATCGTTTGGCTTTCGCTTTCCGTGCAAACTCGAAAAGGGCAACGGGAAGGTGACAGTAGCCTGTGGGATTTTTATCGAGGTAGTCTTGATGATAGTCTTCAGCAGGATAGAAGTTTTCCAATGGCTGTTTTTCTACCGCAAAGGGCTGGTCGTATTTTTTCTGTTCTTCATTGTATACCTCTTCTATGGTGCTAAGATCGGCTACATCCGTGTAGTATATCCCCGTACGATATTGTGTACCTTTGTCGTGACCCTGTTGGTTGATGCTTACGGGGTCAATCGCTTTGAAATAGAGCGTCAGCAAGAATTCAAGGCTCACCACGTCGGAATTATATCTGACGTGTACTGTCTCGGCAAATTGAGTCGTATCGGTACACACTTGTTTGTAGGTGGGATGTTCTATAATGCCATTGGCATAACCTACTTCTGTATCTACCACTCCTTCCACTTGTTTGAAATAGTGCTCTGTACCCCAAAAACATCCGCCCGCTAGATAGATGTCGCGGATGGTATGACTGTTCTCGCTCTTGTCGGGACGCTCTGCGGCCAATTCCTTTGTGACTGTTCGTTGCTCATTCGTCGGCTGTTGGAAGAGTTGGTCATCAGAGGATTTGCTCTCTTTTTCTGTTATCATAGGTGGATTTTTCTGAATATTATCTTTTAATGTGCAAAAATACGAAATAATGATCATATTTCATATCGTCTTGCTTTTGTTTTCATGGTTCTTTATTTGAATAATGATCATTTTGGTGTCTCTATAATCACGCTTGTTTCCAAATGATAGGTTTTGCAAGCCTTGCATTCTCTTTTTTCTTGTTTTTAGACTTTTTGTCATCTATCTTTGCAATGTCAAAACCAAAAACAAGAATTATGGAAGCAAAAAACATTATCAATCTCATGATCCTTGATGCCTCAGGCTCAATGGAAAGTATCTACAATCAGGCGCTAAGTGGTGTGAACGAAACCATACAGACCATCAGAATTGGTCAGAAAGAGAATCCGGAACTGAAACAGTTCCTGACGTTGGCATCCTTCAATTCTGGAACAAACTATCTGAAGATCAATTATTCTGTTTCACCCATCGACGAGGTGAAGGAACTTACTCGTAAAGACTATGTGACTAATGGATGTACCGCACTTTATGATGCCATGGGAGAAATGATTTCAGAACTAAAACGGAAGATTAAACCTGAAGACAGAGTCTTGGTTACGGTGATTACCGACGGCTATGAGAATTCTTCGGTGCATTGGTCGGGCTCACAGGTTAAGTCGCTGGTCGAAGAACTACGGCACGAAGGGTGGACTTTCACCTATATTGGGGCCAATCAGGATGTGGAAGCTGTGGCTGGTAGTATGGGCATCAGAAATTCGATGGTATTTGAACAAACGGAAAACGGCTCTAAGGAAATGTTCGAAAAAGAAAGGTGTTGCCGTGCCAGCTTTTATAAAAAATTAAGTTTACATAAAGATGACGATTGCTTGGAGGAGAGTACCGGTTTTTTTGAAGAATAAAAAGTAATTGGAAATGGCTGTGCCATATTTAACTACATTGGGAAACTAAGAAAAGCACTTGATGATTAATGACAATCCCAAAGCCAAGGCAGGCTTTGGGATTGTCTTACAAGCATATATTTCATCCAGAAGGAAGCAAATGCAGTGAAAGACACGTGCATCTTCACTTCAAAAAATTAATGACAGCAATTATTCTTTTTTCTTATCAGATTTTTCTACCTTAAAATCAGATAGACCGTAGCTGCCATCCTCTTTCATGTCGATGCTTGCCGACAGCGTAGGCATATCATCATAGGTCAGCACCAGTCCGGTCGTGAATTTCAATCCTGGCACGAAGCATACGCGTGGTTGACCGTTGTTAAGGTCGTAACTGATTTGTTCGCCTATCCAAATAGGTTGTTCTGCATCCAGACCACCCATATCTGTGACAGTGTTTTTGGTGGTAGCAAGCTCAATACCGTTGGCATATAACGTGATTTCCTCTCCTTTCACCGAGTAATGCATATACTCGATGATCTTCTCTTGCATCTGGTAAGGTTCCAGGGTCGCCACGATGTGGGCGCTATCATTTTCACTCCCAAACTGCATCTTGTAGAGTTGCTCAACATTCGTGCCTGTTCCCTCCATGACGCATGAAGCCAACCAAAGACTATTCGATGCTGAATCATAAAAAGCCCGTGGCTGTCGACTGTTGCGGATGTAGTTGAATGTGGTAGAGGTGGCTTTCTTGGTGATGGTCACACCATAACCTTCTGTTGATACTCCATCATCCAGTTCACCGATGCCGAACACACTGACATTGTTGGCAGAGTCGTTCATGATTTCAAATGGATGCACTTTTTTCGTGGTTGCATAAAGCTTTTCCACCTGTTCCGGTAACTTGTCGGAAACAGGTTCTTCAAGTACGCCATTCATTTTCAGTAAAGCTGTTCCATCGAAGCAAGATGCAAACAGTCCCATGCCGCAAATGATAAGGATGGCGGCATGCATCCTGAATTTTTTTCTAATCATATTGGTAAAAGATGTTTGATGAAATAGTAAATCCAAATCAAGTCCTTTATTGTTGGTGATAAATGGTTGCTTAACGCAATGTGAATTTCACCTTTGTCGCATGATGTAGCACAAGAATAGCCACTGCCTCGATCATATAGGCAATGAGGTAACTATGCCAAAGCATCCGGGGATAGGAGTGCGACACGATCCATAACACAGGTATGACCGTGAGTGAGAGTGCGAATGAAATAAACAAAGCCATGTGGTGGTGCCCATAGAGCTTATAGACAATCATCAACACGTAGATGTAGCAGAAAGGTATGAAGCTAAGGGCGAAAACTTGCAGTGCGTTTTTACTATCAACCAACTTGCCTGGTTCGTCGGCACCAAATAACTGGGCTATCGCTTCGGGATTAACCCATACGATAATGCAGGTGATGACCATTGCCAAGGTGATGAAGCGAAAGGCCTTTCTCAGTACTGTACGCAAACCATCCTCATCTTTCTTACCCACTTGAATGGCTCCTAACGATTGAAGCGTCTGACAAGTGCCTGAGAGAAACAGATTATAGACCTGTAAAAGGTTCATGCAGACGGCAAAAGCGAAGATACCGGTTCTTCCTAATGTGGAAAGAACAATGCTGTTGGCGGATAACAACAACAAGGTCAGGGAGATGGAGGCGATGGCCAAAGGCGCCCCTTGAGAGACAATCCTGCGGCAGGTCGGCCATACTGCTTCCATCTTACATGTGCTGTAGGTTAGGGTGAGACGCCGATGCTCTGGATTCTTCCAATGCGACAACAGTATGGCTATACCCACGAGATGACCGACCACCGTAGCAGCAGAAGAAACCGTGCTT
>CADCQC010000383.1 GCA_902803455.1 uncultured Prevotellaceae bacterium | reverse complement strand
GAGGACACCGACCGGGGACTGACGAGCGACATGCCGCTGGAAGAGATCCAGCAACGGAAGGTGGCCCGACTAACCGCTATCCCTTCAGGGACCTATGCGGTGACGATGAATGTGCAGTCGCCGAAGTTTGCCCAATATGCCTATTACAAGAAATATTGTAAAGGGTATCTGCCACGGCTCATTGGAGTGCCAGGTTTTGAGGGTATCTTGATCCACTGCGGCTCCTCCGCTGCCAGTTCCGCTGGATGCCTGATCGTTGGCTACAACACCCACAAAGGCCGCGTGACAGACTCGCGGAAGGCATGGGAGAAACTGATGAGGCGGTATCTCATGCCCGCAAAGATGCTGGGGAAGAAGATCACTATCACGATCACCACCAAATACAAGACGACATGACAGAGATGATCACAGGAGTAACAACAGGGGTCAAGGAGATGTCTGTGGGCATCGTCCTGGTGGCCATCATCGTCCTGATGGCAATGACGGTAGACCTCGTCGCAGGACTTTACAAGGCGCATCTGCGTGGTGACGCCCGGAGGAGTGAGGCTCTCAAGCGCACGGGCTATAAGTTTCTGCTCTATGAGGGCACCATCCTCATCGCTTCAGGCATCGACATCCTCATCCACATCGCCAAGATTCCTTTGTGGTTTGGGTGGGATCTCATCTGCAATGTGCCGCTCGTCACCATCCTCATCGGCATCTTCTGGTGCGTGGTGGAGTTTCTGAGCGTGCGCGAGAAGGCCGATGAGAAAATCCACTCCGACATCAGCAAGGCAGAGCGGATGGCGGCACAGATACTGAAGATCGTGGAAGCGGTGAAGAGGGGAGAGCCGGTCAGCCAGGAGATGATGTCGGAGATCAGCGAGAACCCTCCGTCGGACAAAGCGTGTGGGGAAGCAAAAGCGCAGGGCCATGAGCAGCAGCGGACCAGCATGGTCGTCTCCGCACTGCTTTTCTCCCTCGTATGCTGTGTGGGGTGCTCCACGCGGAAAGACATCACGCAGACGATGGTCGTCCACGACACGCTCACCATCCTCCGCTCCGACACGGTGAGGGTGGTAAAGACCGTGATGGTGCGTGACACCACACGGCATGAGGTGGAGCGGATTATCACCTTGAAAGCGTCGGGTGACACTTTGCGGATGGTCACCACCAACAACATCATACGCTATATCGGGCGTTCCGATTCTACCGACAGTTTTCAGGCGGTGGCTGATTCCCTACAACGGAAGGTCCACGCCGACAAGGACAGGAAGACCGTCAGGGCCAGACGGATGACGGACTGGCGGGGGTATCTTTTCGTGGCGGTCCTGTCGTTTGTCGTGGCGGTGCTCTTTCTCCTCAGGAAGAAAAACTAAAAACTGGCGGAACTGCCATCATCATAGTGCAGCCGCTTTAGAGAAAAGAACTCGTTTCTCTAAAGCGGCTGCTGCTATTTTGATCTCTTGCGGCTGTTGCCGTGGCTCACGGATGTGGAGCCCGCACAACAACCATGAATGGACCTTTGTTAAGGAAGGGTAACCTTCTTGCCGTTGATGATGTAGGTGCCACGGGTAAGCGGACCGTTGTGGCGGATGCCGTTGAGGTCGTAGATTTCGGTGGCGTTGTCACTGTCGGTGATATGGCTGATGCCAGTATACTCAGACGCGTTCTTTGACTTGTCGGTCAACTGGAACTTGGCGATGAGCGGATAGTGGTCGCCCAGAGGTTTTCCGTCGCGCAAATAGCCTTTCTTGTCGATCTCGAAATCGAGAAGCATCAGGCCACGGCCATTATAGGGACTGATATAAAGGATGTTGTCGAGTGTCTCGGATTCGATAGCCTCGCTGCCCATGGCCGGGAAAATACCTTGGTTGCACGATTCCACCCACGCGTCCTGCACGATGGCTTTTCCAGTATCTTCGATGGCGTCGATGAAGACCGACTTGATGTCATCACGGTGGTAGAAACTGTTCATGTCGCCGGCGACGACGATGGGACGCTCATCCAGGTTGTTGAGGATATGCTCGCGCAACTGTATCCATTGCGACTTGCGTGCCTCGCGGTCTTTGCCGTCGTTTCCTTTCGCCTCGTCACGGTCGGAACTGGCATCCATGTGCAGGTTGTAGACGACGATCTCGCTGCCGTCGGCCAGGGTCATCTCATGGCGACGGAAACCCTTGGTGATCATATCGTCAAAATCATGGCTGAATTTGCCGAAACTCTTGTTCCATGCCACGCGCTCGTGTTTGCGGACTTTGATATCCTTTTTCCATAAGGCATTGAGACCATCGCACTCGAATTTCAGATTCTGCAGGTGGGCGAAATCAATATCCTTCTCTTCGATGATGATGCCGCCCGACCACGCATCGTGCTCGTAACCGGCAAAGAGGCGCGACCAGATTTCCCAGCGGTAGTTGAAATCCTCTTGCAAGCACAGGATGTCGCATTTTTTCGAGGCAAGGTATTCGCTGATCAGTTCACTGCCTTCCGATTTGGGGCCATCGGCATTGACATTGAAGACGAAGATCTTTCCGGGGAGGCCATCGACATTGAGGCTGATGATGCTGAAGGTCGTCGGCTCGTCTTGGATGGGCTTTTCTGTAAGGGTATTCTGTGCGTTGGCACTGGTGAAGGAGGCGCATGTCATGAGGAGTGCGGCCATCCATTTATGTGATATGATTTTTTTCATGATGTGGATTGATAACATGAGTTGAATATTTGTCATTTTTAAACGCTTAACGGACTATTCGGCTTGGTCGTAGATGTTGACATGATTCTCTTCCAACCAGTTGGTGAGATAACCCTGATAGTAATCGATGAGATAGGGCTCCACCTCGATCTGCCTTTTTTCGACTTCAGCACCTTCGAAGATACCTTTGTTGGCAGATGCCGCAGGTGTGGCGGGTGTGGTGAGATAGCTGTAGATCTGCAGGAGGTCTGTGAGTTCCAGACCGCTGTCACTGGCCATCTGCAGCACCTCTGCCGTGCTGGTGCCCACACTGTTGAGTGTCTTCTCAATGTTGGCAAGCACTTCAAAGAAGCTGCCTCCCGAACCGCCTTCGGTGACTTTCTGCACAGCGCCCCTCACATCGAAACCTTTGGCCTCGAGTTTATGAATGATGCCCATCACAGTGGCATCCTCCACCAGGTCGGCATAGTGGGTGTTGAGTTCATCATCGTAATAGAGAATGGGGTATGCCGTGAGGGTGGCGGCAAGGTTGAGGTAGAAGACGACACCGCCCACGAGGGTATGTTGTGAGACAGGCAGGATGAAGTTGGTCTGCAACCTCGTGCGCTCGGGCACGATAGACTTCATGAAAGGCTTTTCCGAGGAGCCCTCATAGGTGAAGTCGTTGAGGAATTTGAGGAATGCCCTGCCGGAGCTTACCGGCACCACGTTGTCTTTGACAAGGTGCATCACGAAATATTTCTGTGTGAAGTCTGGCGTCCATCCATTGGCCAGTGAATATGTCTTGGCCACTTCACACAGTTTGTTATACTCATTGGACTCAGTGTTGAGGAAATTGTCCTGGACGATATCGGAGATTTTCTTGCCTTTCAACGAATCCATGATGGCTGAAGTTTCATACTTTCCGCTACAGAACCAATCTTCGAATTTCTTGTCGTAAGGTTCTTTGAACATTTGTTCATAAGTAAAGCCCATTTCGGCCAGGCGGTTGTATACGTCGAGCACCATAGGCAGGCAGGTGGCATCCACATTCTCGTCATCCTTGAGTTTGATGTAACTCCTGTAGGCTTCCACGACATCGAATGGCTCACCACCGACTAAGGTCTTGTCAAAGACGATCTCATTCTTGTGATGCATGTCGCGCACCCTCTGTGTGGCGATCGCATCATATCCACCCGAGGAGTAACCGGCGTTGATGATAAATTTCCCTTGTTTCTGTCCGCGGTCATCGAGCAGTTTTCTCGCTGCGAGCAGCATGTCGATGTTGGCTCTTCCGTTGAAGTCGCCAAAGCAGTAGGTCTGTGGCAGGTGCTCCGACACTCCGAATCCCTGGAAGTCGCTTGCCACGACGATGTAGTTGGGCTTCAGAGGATTGGCGATGACCATGTCCTCACCTACGGCATATCCTTTGGTGGGTGCATTGGCATGGCTCATCTGTGTGTAGTGGTTGTAGAGCAGGATACCGTCGCAGGGCTGTTGTCCGTCATACACATCATAGGGGATGGCCACATAGCCACTCAGTGTGACGTCATTCCCGTTATTGTCTTTTGAGGGATAGGCAATGTCGATGCGGTGCACTTTCCTGCTAAAGAGGTTGACTCCTTTATAACCGAAGTTCCAAATGGTGTCTGTCTCGTGGATTACCTCGTAGCCAGACGTTACTGTCAGGGCGTTGATCACCGATGATGTACATACGGCGAAGAACAATGTTAGAAGTACTTTTCTCATAAATTTCTTTGTATTGATGATATATGTGAATAATATTGATTTTATAAATGGATATCATTGAATACCCTTCGGATTCTCATTTCTTTCAGCGAGCCTGTCGTCATTTGATATATTTCACTTTAGAGGCATCGCGGGGCTTGGCATCGGGTTGCTCGTCGGGATAGCCGATGGCGATGATGTAGTTGAGTTTGTAGTCGGAGGGGATATCGAGGCGTTCGAGGAAGAAACGGGCCTTGTCGTTGGACAGCAGGAAGCGGACGGGACCGCCGAGGCAGCAGGTGCCAAGTCCCATCGACTGGGCGGCGAGCATGATGTTCTCGCCCAGCAGACCGGCATCCAGTTCACCCCCGCCATTGGCTGGCGTGCATACGCAGATGAGGTTGGGTGCGTTGCGGAACATATTCTTGAAGTTGGCATCTCGCTTCACCTGTTCGGCATTGGCTTGTTTATAGACTTCTGTCACATCGGCTATGAGTTTCTGGTCTTCCACCACTCTCACGAGCCACGGTTGGCGGTTCATGCCACTGGGCACGTTGATGCCGGCTTTCACCACCACCTCCAGTTTCTCGTGCTCCACGGGTTTGTCGAGGTATTTGCGCACGGAGCGGCGCGCCATGATTTGACTCAGCACAGGGTTGAGTTGCAG
>CADCQC010000382.1 GCA_902803455.1 uncultured Prevotellaceae bacterium | reverse complement strand
TTCAGTATAGTAGAATGGATTGACTTCAATATTTTCATCCTTTTTTTTTAACTAAATGCAAAATTACGCTTTTTTTTATTATTTTTGTTGCCAAAATCGAAAAATCATGGCTATGAAATCAAATTATTCTGTTGATAGGTTTCTCCTCTTGTTTGTTTCTCTTTTCTTTCTCGTCGGATGTAAAGATGAGGCCAAACTGCGAATGGCTGTCTATCAGGCGAATAGACAGTGCCCCATTACCGTGAGTGGCATAGGTAATATGACCCATGTCGATTTTGATGGTGAGATGGTGACTTGCGAGTTTGATTGTGTCATGGAGGAGGAGGATTTCCAAAAAATTGAAACCAAAGCTTCAGATGAGGTCATGGTGGGATATTTGATACGGAAAAGTCCGGAGTTTATTCAGATGCTTGTCAATGATGAGGCCGGCCTGAGGTATCGGTTTCATTCAAAAAACAGTGATAAAACTGCCGTTGTAGAAATCCCTGCCGACAGACTGGCGCAAATGGTGGAGGAATATCAATCTAAAGGGGATGATCCCTTGCAATTGCTGAAATTGTTTAACAGACAGTCTGTCAAACAGTTGCCTATTGAAGTGGAAGAGGGATTGCTTTTCACCAATATCTTGATAAAAGACAATATGGAGGTGTTCACCTATGAGATCGACCCTCAATTGTATGATATGGATCTTATCGGGAAGAATATGGAGGATTTGAAAGACAAACCAGAAGAATTGCTCGATATGGAGGAAGAGGAGACACAAGTATTGGTCTCACTACTCACTGAATTGAATATGGGAGTCAGATATAGTTATGTTGAGAAGGGAGGGAGTACTCCCATCAATCTGACTTTCTCTGCCGAACAGATCAAGAGATTAAACAAAGATAACGGGGTGAAAACCGGAAAATGAGAACTTTAAATCTTTTAGGTTATGATCTATTATATCATTATTATCGTATGCATAGTCATCGTCTTAGGACTGATTTTTCTGCCAAGAGGAAAAGATAATCCTTCTGATTATGTGGAACCGACATTTAAAGCCAGTGGTAAAAAATGGGTGTTTAATGGATTGCTGGACATCGACAATCCTCCTCTCGACAACTCACCTTTTATTGACTATGAGGGCAAGGTTGAAATATCGGTGAAAAAAGGGTATGTGCATTTCTCAATGATCATCAACACCGACCATGCGGATAAGTTCTTGGGATTGTTTCATGCAGCTGCGCTCGTGGAAGGGGAGAGCATCGCCGTAAGAAAAGGTTCTCATGTGATCGGATGGCTGCCTAAAGGACAGACGCAGTTGGCACAGATGATCAGTGAATCCGGCAACCATACCGACGCCTATGGCTTTATTGCACGCAAAGGACAGGACTATTATGGGGAAGTTTGCGTCAGAAAACCTTCTTCCAAGGAATAAGGTTTCAGCAGCATGTCCTTTATGATTGCAGTCGAGGACAATGTGAGAGGATATAGTTGTAGACAAAATCGAAATCTTCATCCACAACATATATCTGATTCCTCGTGAGCAGTTCATCCACCTTGATGACATTAAACCTCCGGATGGGCTTCACCTTCCTGACGGATTCAAACGATGAAGTGAGTGAGGTATGGCTGGCGATTAAAAGACCACGACCCACCGAACCTGGAGATCCCGCAGCCAAACCGGCAAGCACATTGAGCATGCCGATCGCTTTCGCTTTCTTCACGGTCTTGGGGAATTGTTTGTGCACAACACCAGTCTCGTCCATCTCAAACAGCACGATATATTTATTATCGTATCTATTGGCCACTATGAGATAAGCGAGGATGATCAAAACGGAGAATACCGCAGTAAAAATCAAAAAGCCCTTCAGATCAGACCACTCTAATTTAAATGAGCTTAGGTTGCCGCTACATGCTCCAATCATCAGCACAATCATGGCTGTGATGGCAAAACTCATTCCCATCACCCTGAAGACGGTAAAGAGAATAGTGGGATTTTTCAACATGTTGAATTCATACAGCCATCTGTATTTCCCGTCAGGACATAATTTTACTCTTGATTCTTCACTATTATTTATCTTGATATCTTTATCATCCATGATGTTCATTTTTTATTGACCTATGATCATATAGCACTTTCTTTCGCAAATTTACTAAATAAAAACAATTTGCCAAAACTTTCCCCGAAAAACATTCGACATGTTGCTTCATCCCTCCCGCCTTTCGGCCCTTGTCCCTCCCGCCCTTTGCCCTTTGTCCCTCCCGCTCTTTGCCCTTTGTCTTTCCCTTCGTTCTGTTTGTTGCGTTGTCAACGCAACCCATCTCCCCATCTCCCCATCCCCCATCCCCCCATTCCCTCATCTCACTCCTCCTTAGCAAATCCAAAAAAATCATCATAAAAAATCCCTCGTTTGTTAAAAATCTTGTATATTTGCATTTTGTATGTGTTTTTCATTCAAAAAAGCTTCTCTAATAAATAAAAAATTGATTATCCTATAATTCTGAAAATCGATGAAAAAGCAAATCTGTCTGTTGGCCACGCTCTTGTGGATGAGTGTTGCGGTCATGGCAGGAGAACCTGCCGTTTTTGAGATTGCAGATAAGAAGGTCTGCATCGAGTTCTATGCTCCAGGTATTGTGAGGGTGGTGAAAGCACCCAAGGGATATGACTATCAGAATAAAAGCCTGGTGGTCATCGCTCGGCCGCAGGAGGTGGCGCCCGTCAGGAAGGGAAATGTCTTGCAGAGTAGTGAACTGACTGTCAAGGTTGATCCGCGAACCGGCAACCTCACTTTCAGCTCGGGTGGAAAGACCTTGCTGCGGGAGCAGAACTGTTCTTTCGAACCTCGGCAGACAGGCCCGGATGCAGGGAGCTTCCGTGTCACACAGCGATTCCTGCTCGACCGCGATGAAGCCATTTATGGATTAGGTACTATTCAGAATGGAAAAATGAACCGACGGGGAGAGCATAAGCTGATGGAACAGTCTAATCTCGAAGATTTTCAGAATGTGTTGCAGAGCATCAAGGGATGGGGAATCTATTGGGATAACTACTCCAGGACGCAGTTCGATGATGATGCACAAAGCGGTATGTCTTTCTCTTCTGAAGTGGGCGACTGTATCGACTATTATTTCATGTATGGCGGTTCGGCGGATGGGGTCATCGCACCAATGCGTTTGCTATCGGGTGATGTGCCCATGTTCCCCTTGTGGACTTTCGGCTTCTGGCAGTGCAAGGAGAGATACAAGAGTGCGGCTGAACTCTTGTCGGTTGTCGATCAGTACCGTAAACTGCAGGTTCCCCTCGACGGCATTATTCAAGACTGGCAATATTGGGGGTCTAATTATCTCTGGAATGCCATGGACTTCCTCACCGAGGAGTATGCCGACGGTCAACGGATGATTGACGAGGTGCATCGCAAGAACGCTCATTTCATGATCAGTATTTGGGCCAGTTTCGGTCCTAAAACAAAAGCTTATCGTCAACTCAATGAGAAGGGATTGCTCTACGATTTCCAGACATGGCCTCAAAGTGGACTTACTTTTTGGCCGCCAAGAATGGACTATCCTTCGGGGGTAAGGGTCTATAATGCTTTCTCGCAAGATGCACGAGACATTTACTGGCAGAACCTGAAAAATCTCTTCGACAAAGGGGTCGACGGATGGTGGATGGATTCTACGGATCCAGACTTCTTCAATCCTAAGGATACGGACTATGACCAGAAAGCTGGGGGCAATGCTACGTGGCGCAGACTGCGCAATGCTTTCCCCTTGGAGACCGTGCGGGGTGTCTATCAGGCTCAACGAAAAGAGTCGGAGAAAAAACGCGTGTTTATCATGACTCGTTCGGCTTTCGCTGGACAGCAGCATTATGGATCTAATATGTGGAGTGGTGACGTGGCGTCATCTTGGGACATGCTCCGGAAACAGGTTCCTGCAGGACTGAGTTACTCGCTGACGGGGAATCCCAATTTCAATACCGACATCGGGGGATTCTTCTGTGGATCCTACAATACAAAGGGTGGAGGATCGGCTCCACAAAACCCGCAGTACCAAGAACTCTATGTGAGATGGATGCAGTATGCTTTGTTCTGTCCGATCTTCCGTAGCCATGGGGCGGACGCTCCACGGGAGATATGGAGATTTGGGAAGAAAGGGGAACCGGTTTACGATGCGATAGAGAAAACCATCCGCTTGCGCTACAGACTGATTCCTTATCTTTATAGCACGGCTTGGCAAGTCACATCGGCCAACGCCAGTTATATGAGGCCGCTGTTCAGTGATTTTCCTAAAGACAAAAAAGTGTGGGACAATGCTGACGAATTCCTGTTTGGCAACAGCATCCTGGCGGCTCCTATCATCGATCCTCAATATACAGAGGAGAAAATCATTCGAGAGGATGCCATGACGGGGTGGGATCGCAAGGAGGTCAGCGATGGAAAAAACGTGACTGGTGTCGACTGGACCTTAAACAAGCAAGCCTCAAAATATCTGCCGAAGGATGCCGACTGGTATGATTTCTGGACCGGTGAGCGAATGAGAGGGGGACAGACGGTGATGCTGAAAACACAACTTGACCGTGTTCCGATGTTCGTGCGCGCAGGAAGCATCCTGCCTTTAGCTCCTGAGATGCAGTATGTGGGACAATTACCATGGGATAACCTTGAAATCCGTGTCTATCCTGGTGCGGATGCCACATTCTCTCTCTATGAGGACGAGGGCGACAACTACAACTATGAGCGGGGACAATACACCGAAATCACATTCCGATGGAATGACCGCACACGACAACTCTCTATTGCTCCCAGAAAGGGCAAGTTTGAGGGGATGTTGCAAAACCGGCGTTTCAACATTGTCTTGCCAGGACAAACCTCGGGCAAAATAGTGGAATATGCGGGACAGGAGGTGACTGTCAAACTCTAAAAGCTGACTGTCTGAGAATCAATAAATTGACTGTTTGACTTTAAAGATTAGGATGATGAGAAAACAACTTCGTTTTTTCTGCCTTGCTGTCATCGTTTGTATGCTGTCGGTGTCATGCAAGGAGAAATACTCTGTCGGTGAAAAGGTAGGCACACTGACTGAATTTGCCCAGTCGGGATTGTTGTGGGACTCTTGGGACGGACGTCTCAACCTCACACAGACAGGAATGAATACGGCGGGAGAGCCTTTCGAGTTCTCCTTTGACAACGACCGCAACGATCAGGACAGTTTGATCACACGCTTGCAGAAAGCGCAGGTGGAAGGCTGGAAAATCAAAATCAAATACCACAGGGTCAAAGGTTGGAACTGGTTCCAAAACAGAGGGAGGTTCGACTATTTCGTAGATGATGTGGAGGTGTTGGATAAGAATTTTGCCAACGTGCTCCGCATGGGGAATAGCCCACAAGGGCATGTCATTGATACCGTCTATGTGGTGATAGACAAGGCTGAAATCAAAAAAGTCTTGAAGGATAAAGGTACATCCAATGAATAATCAAGGTGGGTCCTGAAACTCACCTTGATTAGATTCCTGCTTAGGGCTTGGCGGAGAAACCAATGTTGATGAGGTCATTGGCAAACGTCAAGCTCTTGATTTCTATCTGTTTGAGTGAGTCTCTCACCCAGTTGATCTGGTTGAGATGAAGCACCAGTCCTCCTCCGTCTTGTTTCTCCAAAGCTGTGGTCTTTTTCAAGATGGGGATGGCCGTGAGTACCATGCCAAGAAGGGTGTCGCCGCCAAATACACCGGTGGCGTAGTGCAAGAACACGTCTTTGTCTGCTATCTTGTCGACAATGACATCCAGACTGACGTTCTTGGACACATGACCAAGAACGGGCAAATTCACTTGTATGGGGTATCCTACGTTGATGGTCTTCTCATTCACCACGCGAAGGCTGATAGACTGTCCGCTGTTTTGCTTGATCAGCGACATGGCTTCGGAAACGGGGAGTTGCAGTATCATGTTATAGAAATCGTAAAAAGATGATGATATTTGTTGATAGGTAGGTGCGGCACGGAAATAATCCGGTGTCTGACCGCAATTGTTCAGCAAATATACATCATATGATCGAAACAACAAAGTAATTGTTGATGATTCTCCTCTCTTATCGGCATTCGTACCTTTTTTGCAAGATATTTCACCATAGTTCATCTGTCTTTCATCTTCTTTCTATATCTTTGCACAGGATTTCCATTACAAACTATTTACTAACTGATTACTGACATTTCTTTTATTGATCGAATGAGACGGAATATCTTACTTTGTATCTTGTTGCTGTTGGCGGTGAGTTTGGAGGCTAAGGACGTGACTGAACGGAAGAGAATGAATTTCAACGCTGATTGGCGGCTGAAGGTGGGCGACGTGAAGGAGGCTGAAAACCCGGTATTTGATGATGGCTGCTGGCAAAAAGTATCGCTGCCCTTTGCTTTCAACGGCGATGAGGCTTTTCGAAAGGACATCGTTGACTTGACGGATACCATCGTCTGGTACCGGAAAACTTTCCAAATGCCTGCGGTTGCCGACAAAAAAGTGTTCATTGAGTTTGAAGGGGTGAGGCAGGGGGCTGACTTCTACCTGAATGGCCATCACTTAGGATTCAGCGAGAACGGAGTGATGGCGTGCGGATTCGACCTGACACCTCATATCCGGGAGGGGGTGAACGTGATCGCAGTGAGATGTGACAACAGTTGGACTTACCGATCGCGGGAGTACGACAGCCGATACCAGTGGAATGACCGTAATTTCAACGCCAATTACGGCGGTATCCCCAAAAATGTGTGGTTGTATATCTGTGATCGGCTTTATCAGACCTTGCCGCTCTACTCAAACCTCGGAACGACAGGTACTTACATTTATGCGACTGATATCAATGTGGCTGATCATAAAGCTGTTGTTCATGCGGAGTCGCAAGTGAGAAATGAGGACAACTGTCCGCGTTCTTTTTCCTTCTCCGTGAAAATAAAGGATGTTGAGGGGCGTGAGGTGATCCGTTTCCATGGGGATACTGTCACCATGCAACCGGGTGAGACCCGTACGGTCAGTGCACAGCATATCGTCGATGGTCTCCATTTCTGGTCTTGGGGATATGGTTATCTTTACACGGTGGAGACATGCCTCAATGAGTCGGATATCGTCGTTACAAGGACTGGCTTTCGGAAGACTCACTTCGGTGATGGAAAAATATGGCTCAACGACAGGGTGATGATGGTGCATGGCTACGCACAACGTACGTCGAATGAGTGGCCGGGCGTAGGGCTTGGGATTCCAGCATGGCTCAGCGATTTCTCCAACGATCTGATGGTGAAGTCTGGAGCAAATATGGTGCGTTGGATGCATGTCACACCGTGGAAGCAGGATGTGGAATCATGCGACCGCGTAGGACTGCCACAGGCCATGCCTGCCGGGGATGCGGAGAAAGATGTGGATGGGGCTCGCTGGATGCAGCGTAAAGCATTGATGCGTGATGCGATCATCTACAACCGTAATCATCCGAGTGTCATTTTCTACGAGAGTGGCAATGAGAGCATCAGCCGTGAACACATGATGGAGATGAAAGCCATCCGGGATGAGTACGACCCTTACGGAGGACGGGCCATAGGAAGCCGCGAGATGCTCGATATCGATGAGGCTGAGTATGGGGGGGAGATGCTCTATATCAACAAGTCTAAAAAACATCCCATGTGGGCGATGGAGTATTGCCGGGATGAGGGATTGAGAAAATACTGGGACGAGTGGAGCTTCCCGTTCCATCAAGAGGGCGATGGCCCGTTATACAGAGGTAAACCGGCCAAGGAGTATAACCATAATATGGATCAGATGGCTATCGAGATGGTGCGACGCTGGTACGACTACTGGCGTGAGCGTCCGGGTACCGGAACAAGGGTCTCGTCGGGAGGGGTCAAGATCATCTTCAGCGATACCAACACCCACCATCGGGGGGAGTCCAATTACCGCACCAGTGGCGTCACGGATGCCATGCGGATACCAAAAGATGCCTTTTTCGCTCACCAGGTGATGTGGAATGGGTGGGTGGAACCAGAGACGCCTCAGACATATATCGTGGGGCATTGGAACTATCAAACAGGTACGACGAAACCTGTCTATGTCGTATCCAATGCTGATTCTGTTCAACTGTTCCTTAATGGTCGCTATCTCGGTGATGGTCGCCGACAGTATCGTTACTTGTTTGTGTTCGATAATGTGGATTATATGCCTGGTGTCTTGGAGGCCGTGGGATCCAATGGAAGCCGTTATAAGGTGGAGACAGCTGACAAACCGCACCATCTTCGTCTGACTGCTATCAAAAGTCCTGAAGGCATTAAGGCTGATGGTGCTGATATGGTGCTCTTTGAGGTAGAGGTCGTCGACAAACAGGGACGTCGCTGTCCGCTTAGCAACCAGATGGTGCACTTCGGAATGTGGGGTGAGGGAACATGGATCGGTGGTATCGCCTGTCGTGACAACCAGGCTTTGATGCGTTCCGACGACAACCGACCCGAAGGATTGCTTGATGCTGCTGACAAGAAAAATGTCTCCGATAATTATGTCGGGCAGATGTCATTACCGGTAGAATGTGGCGTCAATAGGATCCTCGTCCGTTCCACGACAAATGCCGGAGATATCCATCTCTCTGCTGATGCTGAGGGATTAGATCCTGCCTATATCGTGGTGAATACCTCTGCTGTAGATGCGACGGATGACGGTCTTGAAAAGAATACCCCTTCGCTTACGCTTCCTTGTCGGCTTGACCGAGGTGAGACTCCGCTCTCACCTTCATATACCGAACTGGCGGTGAGTGTGCCGATCATCAGTGCCACTGCGGGTTATGATGCCGACCATGCCCTGCGCAGTTATGACGATAATGAACTGTCGGAGTGGAAAAATGACGGGCGGCTCTCTACTGCATGGATCACATATCGACTGAAGAAAAAAGCGGTCATAGACGACATCTCTCTCAAACTCACCGGTTGGAGACTCCGTAGTTATCCTTTGGAGATCTATGCCGGTAAACAACTCATCTGGAGCGGAGAGACCGACAGAAGCCTTGGATACATACACCTCACACCAACCAAAAGGGTGAAGTCCGACGAGATCACCATCCGCCTACGGGGTGCCGGAAAAGACAAAGATGCTTTCGGGGGTATCGTAGAGGTGGCGGAACCTGCTGCAGGTGAACTCGACCTCTTCAAAGCAAAAAACGGTGGCGAAACGAAGAGCGAACTGCGTATCGTTGAGATTGACTTATTGGAGAAAAAGAACCCTTCATCCATGGTCGACAGATGAGTGGTTGCGCACCATCCCTCTCAGAAACTGACAGACACGGATGGACAGTTACTATTCATTGATGGCTCATCTCCTTCCACCACAGGCCAACCGTCTATCCAGTTCACTTTGTCCATGAATACCTGACGGCCTGCATCTGGGTCTGTCTTCAGATAACCGTGATAGATGATCCAGTCTTGTCCCTTATCGTCAGTGATGAATTCTGCATTGTGGCCGGGTCCTGCTACTTTCTCATTACCATGCAACAACACGTTGTAGTGACCTTCGAGCATAGGATTGCCTTCTTTCGTCATATAAGGACCAAAAAGGTTCTTGGAACGACCGTATATAACTTGATAGGTGCTGTTGGCTCCCTCGCAGCATGAGCCGTTTGAGCCAAATAGATAGTAATCATCTCCTCTTTTGTGGATATAGGTGCCCTCCATCTGGTTGCCCGCTATAGGTGTGGGCGTTGAACCTGGTTGCACAGGTCCACTCTCCACCCCAGACAGACTTGGAATAGTAGAGCACATATCTTCCGTCAATATAATTGATGTCAGGTGCCCATATCCTTCCCTCTGGATTCCATTTAGGCCGGCTTTCATCATCAAAGGCTGTTCCTACATAATCCCAGTTGACAAGATTGTCTGAGCGATAGATAGGCAGGTTGCGGATGTTTTCGGTCGCATAAAGATAATAATGACCGTCGGGTGCCTTGATGACAGAAGGATCTGGCAACGACACATGAATAATCGGATTATGGTATTTATCCGATATGTCTGTAGCTGGGCCAATTTGAAGTTGCTCGCCGTCATTTGGCGACGAGCAACCTGTCATTGGAGTAAAACCCATGATAAAACTGACTATGGAGAGGATGAACATGAGTGTTGTATCTTAACGTATCAATACTTTGTATACTTCACCATTTTCCTTTCTCACAATATTGATACCAGTACTCAACTTGTCGGATCTGATGCCTGCCAATGTGTAAAAACGTTGCTGTTCACCTGACCGTCTTAACTCATTTTCCATTATGGACGACTCATCAGATTTCCACTCTCCATAAATGTTGACCAACCGTTGGTTCACCTCACGCACTCGCTGCTCGTTCATTTTAATGACTTCGCGGTCGTAGGTCATGATACCGTTCACCTCCGTCTCTACATCTGTGGTTTGAGTATAAACAGCGGCACAGAAAGCGGCTGCCCTGCCATCAGTAGTGGTGGCATTCTGTGCCATGGAGATGACGGCTTCGGTATTTGCCACATAAGCATCGGTAAGTTGGTTCTCACTGGTGTAGTTCACATAGGTAGTGGCTTGATTCTCATACCAGCGGTGGCCTTCAATGTGTCGTCCCAAACCGCCATACTCACCTAGCACCACAGGGCGCTGCGGGTCGTAGAGGAAGATGTGGGGCGGACGGTCATAATCATGGAGGTCGAGGAAATCACCTGCGTTGGCAAAATGATTGCCTCCGCTGGCTGCATTGATGAGCCTTGTGCCATCCTGCTCACGGGTGAAATTCACAATGTCGGCCGTCTGGAACTGTCCCCATGACTCATTAAAGGGTGTCCAAACCACCACACTGGGATTGGAGTAGAGTTGCCCGATGATTTCCTTCCATTGATTTTTGAAGGCATCGGCTATCGATGAGGGTTGTTGACCGTTGGTGGTAGACCACTCCCTTGGCCTCCATGGCTCGTCGGAGCGTCCCAAGGCTGGCATATCCTGCCATACAAGGAGGCCCAGACGGTCGCAATGGTAATACCAACGGGCTGGTTCCACCTTCATATGCTTGCGGATCATGTTGAATCCCCAGTCTTTGGTCTTCTGGATATCATAGAGCAAGGCTTCGTCGGTGGGTGCCGTGTAGAGGCCGTCGGGCCAGTAGCCTTGGTCAAGTGGACCAAATTGGAAGAGGTCGCGGTTGTTGAGTTGCAGTCGCCATTCACCGTTCTCTGTCTGGTGGGTGGAAATCTTGCGCATAGCAGCATATCCGTCCACGCGATCTGTCTCGTTGCCTGAGCCATCGGCGAGCACCACCTCCAGGTCATATAGCACTGGGTCGACAGGACTCCACAGACGGGCATTGGGAAGGTCGAAAGTGATGGGGGTACCGACAGCTGCCTCACCATTAGCCACGGTGGAGCCTTCTAGTTTCAATACTGCTTTTACCTTGCTGCCGGCCTGTGTGTTGTCGGCTTCCACGTTGAGGGTCATTTGACCATTGTCCACATCTGGAGTTGTTTTCACTTTGATGATGTGTTGATGGGCGACTGGTTCCATCCATACAGTTTGCCAGATGCCCGACACCTGTGTGTACCAGATGCTGCCTGCACCACCAGGGTTGTAGCGTTGCTTGCCCAAAGGTTGGGTGGCTTCATCGGTGTTGTCAATGACAAACACGGTGAGTGTGTCGGGGCTGCCGTCTTGATGGAGAAGGTTGGTGATATTGAGTGAGAAGGCGCCATAACCGCCGATATGTGAACCCGCTTGTGTGCCGTTGACGTAGACTCGTGCTTGATAGTCAACAGCACCGAAGTTGAGCAGCACGTCTTGTCCTTGCCAACTGGCGGGAATGGTGATCTCTCGTTGATACCAGAGACTCTCGTTCTTGTCGAGCATGCGCATCACGCCCGACAGACTCGACTCGAGGGGGTAGGGCACCAGGATATCTCCGTCCCATGTGGTGGGGATGGTGCGTTGGGTGCGTGGGGTGACGGCATACTGCCACAGTCCGTTGAGGTTCTGCCAGTCTTGACGGACCATCTGTGGACGTGGATACTCGGGGAGAGGAAGAGCGGGGTTGATGTCTCCCACCCATGGCGTCTTGATTCTGTCGCCTTTGGGCTGCCAGGTCTGTGGCGTATCGTCTGGTTTGGCACCATACATATCCATGAGCACTTTCATCCAGTGGCCACCGATGACGCTGCGGGCACGGAAG
>CADCQC010000381.1 GCA_902803455.1 uncultured Prevotellaceae bacterium | reverse complement strand
TTTTCGCTGTTTGAGGCAGCATCCTCATTGTTGCTGTTGTTGTCTTGGGCAGCATTGGTTTCACCGACATCAGTGGCCTTCCTTTCTTTTGTCTTTTGGACGTTTGTCGTTTGTGCCAGTTCGTTACCGCTGCCTGTCTGCTCCTCTGCATCACTTACCCAAAGAAAGATGCCTGCTAAGAGGGTGATGGAGGCGGCTATGCCGACGGTCCACCCAACAATACTTCGTCTTCTCGTCTTTGGCTCTTCCTCGCCAATGACTTCGCGCTCAAATATTGCCCACTCTTCGTCAATGTCGGGCATGCCTATCTTCTTGTCAATATCTTCGGTTTTCATCTTTACTTTGCATTAAAGTTCTTTCTGATTTTGGCCAATGAACGTGTGATGTGCTTGTTGACTGCGGCGCTACTGATGCCAAGCACCTTAGCCGTCTCGTTGTAGGTCATGTCTTCCTCATAATGCAGACTCAGCACACGCCGGTCTTGCTCTGTCAGATTCTCTTCGATGACCTGCTGCAGTTGTTGAAGTAGTTCTTCACGTTCCTTATTCTCACTGACAACCATGTCTTGCTGGAGGTCATACTCCATCTGCCTCTGCAATTTTCGTGAGCGTAGCTGATGTAGACATTGGTTGCGGGTAGCTGCCAGCAGATAACCCTTGACGCTTTGCTCGGCCACTTGAGGCTTGCTTTTCCACATTTGTGTGAACACCTGATGCACGGCATCCTTCGCATCGTCGGCATTCTCCACCATCGAGAACGCCATGCGATACATGTGCGGATAATGTTCCTTGAACAGATGTTCAAACGCTTGTTTACTGTAGTCCATAAATGGTTGTTTGGTCTTTATTCAACTCTAAGACCCTCAAATGGCCAAATCAAATACCCTTGTCATGCAAAAAAATGAAAAATAATATGTCAGGTACTCTTCATGATGGTTTGTGCATTTAAATTCATTTGGGCAAAGATAGATATAATCAGACAAAATAGCAAATATTTATGGAGGGCAGTTCTTTTTCTGATATAAACATCCACGAACTGCAATGGTTTTTATAATCTGATCGCTGAAGCATAGATGAAACTGAAAAAAAGTGTTGGAAAAAATAATTTTTCTTGAGGTTGTCCCACGATATGGGGCAACATTGTTTTATCTTTGCAGTATCATCTATGATAAACTATAAGAATCATCATCGGTAAACAAGTAAAATCCAAAAAACATATTGTAAAATGAAAAGAACAGAAAATAAAAACTATTGGGATGCCAAGCGTCTCGTACAGCAGTATTTCAACATGCTCTATTTGATGAAATCCAACCATGGTAAACCTTTAGACAACATGGCTTGGTCTAACCAGATCCGTGTCAAACGAATCGCATCCGCACTCAGTGCTTTCATGGGATGGAAGAATGTGAAAGATAATCCGGTGGACTTGATCTTGTCGGTCTTCGACGATTGGGATTTTGAAAAATTGTTTGAAAACTCTCCGATTCAGGAGGAAGACCATGCAAAAATGATGGCCTTGCTGAAGAAAGCGATGAATGACGACTATCAATATAACTCTCTCACCAGAATGGATCGTTCGTTTCATGAAGATTCTTCTCACATAGAAAGAGATAAACTTCGCGACAGGCAATTTATGCTACATATGTTGATGAGGTATCGGGGGGCTGCAGAAAAATTGATCTCTCATTTTGATGGACTGATGGAGGGAACTGTCGGTGTATATCTGTGTGTCTTGGCCATCAAAGAGTCGTCCATAGAACCTTTAAAGCGCAGTTGTGAGATGATTGACGACATCATTGTCTTGCTGCTGGGTGACAAGTTCAAACAGTCTTTCTCAGAGAAAAAACTCATGGCTGAATATGACTACCCCAAGGAGACTGATGACGAGTTGCTGGAATGGGATTGTGAAAATTATTGATCAGGACTGCTGGATTTTCATCTGTCACAAATATCTATAATCTTTTCAGTACATCCTTGGCGGACGGTAACGGATTTCGTAGATCTTGTCGAAATACTGATCCCAGTTAGACGATCCTTCCCCAATCTTGAAACCATAGAACCGGGTGCCGGTCTTCTGATATTCCTTGAAACGGCGCATAAGGTCTTCGGTGGTTCTGGGTATCAGAAAGTCGGTGATCCATAGCACGTCGGCATTCATATAGCGGTCATCGCCGTTGTCCAAAAGGGCAAAAGCCAGATTCAGCATCTTTTGTGCATCGGTTCCTCCATTGAGAAATGGGAAATAGTCTTTCTCAAAGTTCTCGTTGTCTTCTGGCCTTATACCCATACGCTCTAAGGCTTTCTTCTTGCGACGTGAGCGCAGTTCGATAGGACGGATGCCCACGGAGAAGTCGATGAGAAAACAGTCGCGCTTCAACTGCTCGGCGGTCTGTTCCAACTTGGACAACAGCGATGCCTCTATCTTCTGCGGCACACCATACATGCTCGCTGAGGAGTCTACACAGACAATCATCGGACCACGTCGAGAGGCGTTCTCTGAGTGCAACCGACGTGCTGGCTTGGTGATTTCTGACTTGTATCGGAACACTTGCAGACGGCTGGTGACCCATTTCCTCAAAAACAGGTCTTCGAGGGCGGTGTCGGTATATTGTGCGAGCTCTGTCGGCATCAGTGCGTTCAGGTCGCGTCCGATGGTCACACCTTCGATGTCGCTTCCTGAAGAGTGGTCGAGTTTGTGCCTAAAACCCGTCTGAACCGTCAGATGGTCTTTCCCGTCCTCATCGGGCAACCGGCCCATCTTGCGGGCCACCTCTCCGATTTGTGGATATTTGTTCTGGATCTGAACAATGTGCAGCTTCTTCTCAAACTCCGACTCTATCCATTGACCGTCCATCATGTTCCATGCCTGCAATGCCTCCACCTCACTCATTCCCTGACTGCGTATTCTCTCGCCAAGTCTCTCAAAAATACGGTTGAAACCGCCGCCGATTCCTTGCTCTTTCGCCTTGACTTTTTGGGTCACTTCCTTCTGGATACGCTCGTCGATGGCTGCCATCCACTCTTGTTGAAGGTTTTCCCAATTCTCGGGATCCTTCCAACCGTCGTGACTGAATTGCTCTTTCATGAAGTCGGTGTCGAAACCATCGTCATGATGTTTCTCGTCAATGGTAGAGAGCAATGCCTGCCAATGGTCCTTTTTCTTCTGCATCGACCATTCTGTTATCTTTTCTGCTTCCTTGCGCTCGGTGAAGAAACGCTGACTTGCGAATTTTTCTGCATGGAGACACTCCGCGACAAATCGCCCCATGGTCTCGTAAAAAATCTGACCTGCCAATTTGCTTGATAACACGACAGATTGCACGATGGGATCGTTCATCAACTTGCTCAGATATCCTAAAATGGGATCTTCATACAGCTTCCAGGCAATTTCTACCACTACATCTTTTTCCATCTCCACCACATCACCGATCTCCACAAATCTACGGATATAGTAGAGATAGTCATTCAGAGGCAACCGCCTCCGGCGGATTTTCTCATAAATGGCAGCTTTGCTGTCGGCATCGCTATAGGTAATCATGGCTCGTTGAGAATGGGTTATTCCTCTTCCAGTTTCAGCACATCATGACGCATCTTGGCAAGTTCATGGTATCTTGTCTGAGCAAAGGCCTCCATGGTCTTTTTGTCTGTCGGGGAGACAAACATGTTGCCTTTCACCTCTTCCACACGTTTCCTGATTTGGTCGCCTAAATACTCAATTTCCAGGAAATAATTGCGGTCGGTGACGACTCCCTTGGGGTCGGGCAACTGCTGTTTTTGCCCTGGCTCCAATGTCTCTATCTTGAAATACACACCATCTATGTATAGGCCGTCGAGGTCTCGTATGAGTGACACGGTTCTTGCTCCTTGGGGGAGGTCTACTCCGTCATAACTGCGGATGATGGATCGCTTGGGGGCATTCGGGTCTTTGTAGATGACGCCTAATTGCCCGGCATTCCCCTTGGTCTTCATACGCATATATTGATAGTCGGTCAGAAAGATATAGGTGTTGCCTGTGTCATGGTCAAGCAGATGATAATAGAATGAGTCGAAGATTTTCTTGTTGCTGTCGTTTTCCTGGATTTGCTGGCGTGCTTTCATGGTGGCTCGATGCTGACGGTAGACACGGATATCAGACTCCAAATCCTTTTTCAGTTGGACAAACCTCG
>CADCQC010000380.1 GCA_902803455.1 uncultured Prevotellaceae bacterium | reverse complement strand
GCTGTGGATAGATGGTGGCCCCTTGTGTATTAACTCCAGAGAGTACCTCCTCATGGAAGAGAGCCGGTATGCCGTTGGGGGTATGATTCATCAACCAGTCTTGGACGGCCGCCACCCTGTCGCGGAGCACCTCTGGATCTGTGGGTTTCTGACTGGCATATTGTGAAAAGTGCCCGATGCCATAGGGAATAAGTTGCTTGCACTTGACGGTGTCGAGCACCCCTTGTTCATCGAAAAGCACATCCATATATCCACTTCTCAACTGAGCGATTCTCTCCTCTTGCGACATTCTGTTGTAGAGTTCGTCGATTTGCTGTTCCATATCAGTGGCATTGCATCCTGCCAGGAGCGCTGCCATACACATTGCTGCCATTTTTTTCATGTTCTTTAGTTTTTTGCAAATTTAGGAAAAAAATCGCTTATCACCCCCCCATGCGTAAAAGAAATGCGAACAGAAAAACAACAAATCAACACTTTTTTATTAATAATCTATAAACAATCATTATTTTTGATATGTAATCATTAAATCTTTTTTACCTTTGCAATCGTTTAAACAAAAGAGAATGAGAAGGATATCCACTTTGGCCAGCCTGCTGCTGATCACTGTATCATTGCTGGCCAACAACCCCATTACGAATCCTAAAGCACTGCGTAAAGCCCAAGATTTCGCTCAAAAGAAAGGTCACGTCAAGAATACCGCTACATTAGAGATGGCTTATGCCATTACCAGTACATCAGAAAAGCCAGGCATTTTTGTGTATAATATGGGCAACCATGCAGGATTTGTCATCGTCAGCGATGATGACAGCACCGATGATGTGTTGGGCTATTCCTACACAGGGCATTTCGATGCAGATCATATCCCAGACAACATGCGTGCCTGGTTGGAGATCTGTGCCGAAGAGACGGCCATCAAGGACCTTGACAAAACGAGAACAGTATCCATCGGCGAGCAGACCACTTCCGTCAGTACCCTTACAGTAAGGACCGCTGCCAAGCATTCCACAGAGGTGATAGAGCCGCTGATCACCACGCACTGGGGACAGTGGGCACCTTTCAACACCCAATGTCCAGTGATTGACGGCACCCAATGTCCGACAGGATGCACCGCCACCGCCTTGGCCCAGGTGATGCGCTATCATGCCTATCCTGTTGGCGAGAGCCATGAGATACCCTCCTATAAGACCCGCACTTCTGGCCTCACCGTACCAGCCCTGGAAGCCACGACTTTCGACTGGGACTTGATGACAGACGAACTGACGCAGGAAAGCGACTCTGCGAGTATCGCTGAAGTGGCCAAACTGATGCGCTACTGTGGTCAGGCCAACAGTATGAACTACAGCACGACAGGGTCTGGAGCCTACACCTACAATATCCCTGAGACGCAGCCACTCTATTTCGACTATCCCAGCACCATCCATTATGAGAGCCGTGAAGCCTATGATGAGGCAGGATGGGAAGAACTGCTCATCAACGAACTTCTCAACGGCCAACCGGTGATCTATACTGCCTATACCAACCTCAATCAAGGACATACGTTTATCTGCGACGGTTACGACGGTAATGGTTATTTCCACATCAACTGGGGCTGGTGCGGTGATGGCGACGGTTTCTACCGTATCTCTTCCGCCCATGCCAAGGGCGACAATCTCAATCCCAACATCAAGAACTATCACCTGAGCAAAAGTCAAACAGCACTGGTGGGCCTCAAACCCTCTGGCGATGATACCTATACGGCACCCTCAGAAAAACTCAGAGTGTGCAGCCGACCCAGTCTGAAGGCAGGGCGTATCTATACAAGAGAGAATGCCAAAAAAGTCTTCGATGGCCTCACCATCAAACAGTCGATTTGCAACACGTCCGACAAAGCCCAGGCATTCTATTACGGGTTGGTCATCTATAATGATGACGACTCCATCGTCGCTACCCTCAAGTCATCCTCCACGTCTTTTAAGGTCCGCGAGAAAAAAGACTATGAGGCCACAGGCTTGAGAGTCATGCCCAACATCGGCAACGGGCATTACACCATCAAGGCGGTCTACAAGCCTTTCCTCTCATCACCATGGCAACTCATGGGAGGTTCTGAAAAGAATTATGTCGATGTGCAGATTACTGACACGGTCATGACACTCACCCCCGTCCCACTGGCCGCCTTCACCGTTGACAGTATCCGTATGGAGGGGAGTTATATGCAAATCGCCTATGACAACCTCAACGAAGACTATTTTGGCCCCATCTACCTGCGCAAACAGGATCCGAATACAGGTACCATCACCACGGTGAGCCAAGACCTGCTGACTTCCACCAACAGGACTAGTGACCTGTATGAACTGTATATCGACAGCAGTGCCAAATTCGACATCAATAACGACCGTTTCTATCTTTCCGTCGATGAATATGCCGACCAGTATTTCTATTCCAACGAACCGGCCGACACTTTCGCTATCACCAAACAGTTGGAGATTCTCAACCTGAATGAAGACAGCACCGCCATTGTCGGCAACAACATCATTTGCGAAGTAAAACTGATCAATGAAGGACAAGCCGACTTCAAGGACTTGTTTATGATGACCCTTTCCGATGACAAGTTGAACCTGACAGAGGTGTGGCGCGACACAGTAGAGATAGCCGTCGGCGACACCCTCACAAAGGTGTTGGTGATACCTATTGAAGACTTCGAGAGGGAATACTGGGTGAAAATGAGCCATCACAACGGTGCCTACTTTTGGACGACCACCACTTCCGACAGGTATGGCGTGATCGAGAAAGACGACACCGACCCGATACCCGTACCCCGACCCGTACAGAAAGGCGACGTCAACGAAGATGGCATTGTGGATGTCACCGACATCATGCAAGTTGTGGGCTACATACTCGGTCAGGAAGACGAGTCTTTCAATGCGGATAATGCGGACCTGAACGATGATGGAATTATCGATGTGACTGACACGATGCTCATCGTCGAGCTGATTCTCAACCAATAGTTGTGAAACCATCCATCTTAATATCATTATGAAAGCAACAAAAACACTCCGCAGCATGTTGACTGCAGGTATTCTGACATCACTTTGTTTCTTCTCCATGAGTTTCACGGCCCATGCCCAACCCGCCTCACGTGTGGTAGAAGGAGGTGGTACCGGTCCTTACAAAGCCATCATGAAGGAAGATCCGTCTCTGAAGGCCCACACCCTTTTCGTCCCCCAGGATCTCAGCAAGTTTAGCAAGAAACAGCAACTCCCTGTTCTGGTATGGGGCAATGGCGCCTGCGCCAATTCTCCCTTCGAGCACTACAAATTTCTCAATGAGATCGCTTCCTACGGTTATATCGTCTTGGCCACCGGTTATTTCCCCAATGAGGGTGAGCGTTACCGCGGTCCGATGTCGACCACGGAGCAACAGATAGAGTCCATCGACTGGATCATTGCCCAGAACGCAGACAGCAAGTCTCCCTATTATCAGAAAATCGACGTGAAGAACATTGCTGTCGCTGGCATGTCTTGTGGTGGTCTTCAGACACTCTACAACTGTGCCGACCCGCGTATTAAGACACTGATGATCTGCAACAGCGGTCTGTTTAATGAGTCGAATGCCGGTTCTGCCGTTGGTGGCATGCCCATGCCTCCCAAGTCGAAACTGAAGGAGATTCACTCGTCGATCATTTACATTCTGGGCGGTGAGACCGACATTGCTTACAACAACGGCATGGATGATTTCCACCGCATTGACCATGTGCCGGCATGTGCCACCAATTTCCCCGTAGGGCATGGCGGAACGTATGCCCAACCCCATGGCGGCGAATTTTCTGTCGTAGCCTTGGCATGGCTCAACTGGCAACTGAAGGGTGACAAGGAAGCCGCCAAGATGTTTAAAGGTCCAGATTGCCAACTGTCCAAGCGCGAGAAATGGACCATTGAGAAAAACGCTATGTTTGATGAACTGAAATAAAGGTTTCCTGACACATATTAGGATTTAAGGGAATCAAGATTTATTATTAATACTATTTATGAGAATCAAGAGAACTATCCAATCTCTTGATTCTTTTTTTTTGTATCGTCCCTATGCGGTCATCGCTTGTTTTCCATATGAATGGACTTGGATTTTTCGGGAATAATATTGGAGTTGCAAGGGTGTATGGAATGCATTTCTCGAAAAAATGATCATG
>CADCQC010000379.1 GCA_902803455.1 uncultured Prevotellaceae bacterium | reverse complement strand
AGGAAGGTCTGGAGGATTGATGCAATCGACACGCGAAAAACCGGCATCAAGCAACTCTGTGCGGTCTTTGATGCGGCCACACAATAATGCGACGGGGACCTGATGGCTTTTGGCACGCTGTAAAATGCCGAAGGGCAACTTACCCATCAGCGTCTGGCGGTCGGCTGATCCTTCTCCTGTTATGACAAGAGCGGCTCCGTCTAACAGATGGTCGAATCCCACGGCATCGAGGAGTAGGTCAATGCCTGGGCGGCTATCGGCGTTCATATATTGCAGAAAGGCATAGCCAAGGCCTCCTGCTGCTCCAGCACCTGGCGCTTCTTGACGGTCATAACCGAAATGCCGAGCAGAGAAGGTGGCAAATCGTTTGGCACTCGCATCAAGACGGAGTACCATATCGGGAGTGGCGCCTTTCTGAGGAGCAAACACATGGGCAGCTCCATGCTCACCACACAAAGGGTTGGTGACATCGGTGGCTATGGTGAAATGAATGTCGCGCAACGGTGCGACCTCGTCCCATGTGCCATGGGGGGCGAAGGCGTCGATGATGGCGCGGAGCATGCCTTTTCCGCAGTCGCTGGTGGCACTGCCTCCCAGACCGATGATGAGGTGCTTGCAGCCGTGGCGAATGGCGTCTGCGACGAGTTGGCCGGTGCCATAACTGGTGGCGCGCATCGGATCGCGCTCTTCAGGGGACAACAATGTCAGACCACTGGCCTGGGCGATCTCTATGACTGCAGTATGGTCTTTGATCAGATAATGGGCGGTGATGTGCCGCATCATCGGATCACGGACGGTCACTGCTGTCATTTCGCCTCCTGCCGCGGAGCGAAAAGCTTCCAACCATCCTTCGCCGCCATCGCTGACGGGGATTTGAACAATAGTGGCATCGGGCAAGCTCTTTTTAATTCCCTCTGATGCAGCTTGATTGGCCGCTGTCGACGAAAGACACCCCTTGAAGGAGTCGATGGCAATGATAATTTTCTTCATAATTAGATCTGTTGATGCAAAAATACATTCATTCATTCGGATAACCAAAAATATGACCACTTTTGGTGAAAATAATTGCGCTTAGCAACAATTTTATAAGACATTCGATAGAAAAATATTGTCGAATGATCACAATAATGGTATAAATAATCATGTTTTTTGCGGGTGTCAACAAATTGGATACACAATAGGTTGCAAAATAATGTGAAATCTTTTAAATTTGCATTAATTTTTTGGATGATTTGCTATTTTAGAATCATAATACTTACAGAAAACTGTTGTCAACAAAACCATATTAAAAATTAAACGATTATTAAGAGTAATGAATATGAAAAAGCAGATGTATGTGGTAGGGCTGATGACCTGCGTGATGTCACTTTTTTCTTTGACTGTTTCGGCACAAGTTGATTATTCCGTGCTCAAGGTGAATGAGGAATCGGGACTTCATCTGACCAAAATCACCAATGACAATGATTATGTGTGTATGCCCCAAGTAAGGCGTAATGGGCAAAAAGTCAATTGGCTCACTAACCGTATTATTGATATTGATAAGAGCAATACCCATCTTGCTTATCTGTCGGCCAGAAACAACACCACCAATATCTTCATCAAAGAAATTGATAAACAGGGGGCATCCGTGCAGCGGACCAACCGTAGTGGTGTGCTTGATTTCTCATATTCTCCAGATGGTAAATACATCTGCTTCTCTGAAGGGAATGGCAAAGTCAATCAGATTTTTCAAACCAGCGCTACGCAAGGGTATGTCTGCAGGCAGTTTACCAGTGGAAACAAAGACTATTCACCAGTTTATTCTGCAGATATGAACACGGTCTTCTTTTCTAGAATGGAGAATAAGGGGGCTAGTGTGTGGAGTTATAATATCAATAATAATTTCCTGTCTAGTTATGCCAGTGGCTTTAATCCATATCCATCTGGACAGGATAACGTGCTGTTGTGCACACGCATGAATACTGATGGCCGTGGAGAGATCTGGCGGGTAAATTATAATACGGGGGTGGAAGAATGTGTGGTGAGTGATCCGCAGCGAAGTTTCACCACTCCTTCTGTCTCGCCTGATGGAAAGTGGATTCTCTTCGTAGGAAGTAATGTGCTGCATAACGGAAAAATCGCCTATGCCAATACGGATATCTTCGTCTGCAAGGCTGATGGCACCGATATGGTGCAACTCACTTTCCATGCCGCAGATGACCTCAGTCCTGTTTGGAGCCGAGACGGGCAATACATCTATTTCATCTCGCAAAGGGGATCATCCACTGCTACGGCCAATGTCTGGAGAATGAACTTCACTAATTGAGGTGACGTCCCACATAGAATGAATGCGTATCCTTTTTTATAATAGATTTTCTGTTTTAATTTTTCGATAACTTATTTTTTAATTTTAAAAATTGAACAATTATGAAAAACTTGAAAAGTTTGCTGACTGCTGTCTTGGCATTTGGATGCCTCAGCGTCTCTGCCCAGTTCACAAACTCTGGTGGCGGTGTTT
>CADCQC010000378.1 GCA_902803455.1 uncultured Prevotellaceae bacterium | reverse complement strand
TCCAGAGCGTATCACGGGGACGCGTATCACGGGGACGGGGAAATTGATACATGGGATGCCCATCGAAAGGATTTCATCTTTCCCCAAGCAGGATAGAGACAAGATTCTCATTTCCGTTTTGCAAAAATGAGCTGCAATCAGACAACTGTCCAAACGCATAGCGGTTGGCTTCAACATCATAAGAAGACTCAAAAACATATCAATTTCCCCGTCCCCGTGATACACGTGATACATGATACATGATACACTGGTGCAAATACGTTGTTCCCAACAAGCCGATGGGGGCTATAGTTGCTATTTATAGACCCTTCCACATGCACAATAACAAAAAAATGCTATAAAATAATGTGTTTCTACAAAAAAATATTAACTTTGCAATCTCAAGCTACTACAAACAATTATCTATCACAAAATCAAATGAAAAAACAACTACACGCACTGCTGTTGTGCCTGCTGTTTCCCTTGACGCTGATGGCTCAGGGATGGAGCACTGATTATGAGAAAATCGAAAAAAGTGTCCGGCAACTGACATTCCCTGAAAAACAGTTTGACATCACCAAATATGGGGCTTCACCCACGGCCACGCCTGCCAAAAACCAGGCTGCCATCAACAAGGCCATCACCGCCTGCTCCAAGGCTGGCGGCGGTAAGGTGGTGATTCCCGCCGGCACCTGGAACACTGGAGCACTGCGCCTGAAAAGCCATGTCAACCTGGTGGTGCAGAAAGACGCCAAGTTGCTCTTTGCCTTCGACACCACCCTCTATCCGCTCGTGCTGACACGATGGGAAGGTATCGACTTGTGGAACTACTCACCCTGTATCTACGCCTATGATGAGACCGACGTCGCCATCACCGGCGAAGGGACCATCGACGGCAATGGCAGTAATGACACCTGGTGGAAGATGTGCGGCAAAGACCGCTTCGGATGGACACCCGAACTCACCGAGCACCAGAAGGTGACCCGGCAGCAACTGCTCAGGATGGCTGAAGACGGCGTCGACGTGAATGAACGTAAGTTCGGACAGGGGAAGGGACTGCGCCCACAACTCATCAACCTCTACAAATGCGACGGCATCCTCATCGAGGGCGTGACGCTCCTCAACTCACCCTTCTGGGTCATCCATCCCCTGCTCAGCAATGATGTCACCGTGAGAGGCGTGAAAATATGGAACGAGGGTCCCAACGGCGACGGCTGCGACCCCGAGTCTTGCTCCGACGTGCTGATAGAGAACTGTATCTTCCACACCGGCGACGACTGCATCGCCATCAAGAGCGGACGCAATATGGACGGACGGAAGTGGAATATCCCCAGCCAGAATATCATCGTGCGCAACTGTGAGATGCAAGACGGACATGGCGGCGTGGTCATCGGATCTGAAATCTCCGGCGGCTGCCGCAACGTGTATGTGGAGAACTGCCAGATGGACTCCCCCAACCTGGACCGCGTGCTGCGCATCAAGACCAACTCCTGCCGTGGAGGTGTCATCGAGAACATTTTCATGCGCAAGGTGGTGGTGGGACAATGCCGCGAGACCGTCATGCGCATCAACCTCGACTATGAGCCCAACGAGAACTGCTGCCGCGGTTTCAATCCCACCGTGCGCAATGTCTACATGGAGGATGTCACCTGCCAGAAGAGCCGCTACGGACTGTTGCTGAACGGTCTCAACGATGCGGACAACATCTACAACATCCATGTGAAAAACTGCCACTTCAACGGTGTGCAGGATACTGGACTCAAGCGCACCGGCAAGAGCCATGACCTTTTCCTTGACAACGTGACCATCAACGGTTCGCTGCTGCTCACCGAGAAACCCTACAAGAATTACTCGGAATGGATGACCTATTCGGAGATGAAACGTGTGCCCAAGTCATATCTGCTCGACTTCTCCCAAAAACCCAAGTGGAGTTATGTGATGGGTATCGAACTGGAGTCGATGCTTGACACCTACCTCCGCTATGGCGACAAGAAAATCCTTGACTACTGTCAGTTGTACACCGACACGATGATCAACGCCAAAGGAGATATCCGCGGCTACAACCTGTTGGACTACAACCTCGACAATATCCGCACAGGGCATTTCGTGGCGCGTATGTATCAGTTGAATCCGGAGAACAAAAACCTCATCGCCATGAAGACGATGATGAAACAACTTGACAAGCAGCCGCGCACCGTCGCCGACCACGTCTACTGGCACAAGGCGATCTATGCCTATCAGGTGTGGCTCGACGGTATCTTCATGGGACTCCCCTACCGTTCGCTGACAGCCTCCATGCTGCTCAAACCCAAGAAGGCACAGAAGATCTACGACGATGCCGTGAATCAGATCTCCACGACCTATGACCGCACCTATGATCCCAAGACCGGTCTCAACCGCCATGCCTACGACGAGAACCGCAATATGTTCTGGGCTGACAAACAGACTGGCCTCAGCCAGCACTGTTGGGGACGTGCACAAGGATGGTATACCATGGCACTTATCGAACTCCTCGACGCCATTCCTGAGGATTACAGCCGCCGGGGCGAACTGATCGAATTGCTGCGCAAAGATCTGGATGCCGTCATCAAATGGCAGGACAAGAAGAGCGGCGTGTGGTATCAGGTGATGGACTCTCCCGAAAGAGAAGGCAACTACTTGGAGTCGACCTGCTCATCCATGTTTGCCTACGTGCTTCTGAAAGCCTACCGCAAAGGTTACCTCGGTGAGAAATACCGCGACGCAGGCGTGAAAGCCTATAAAGGAATCATCGACAATTTCATCCGTGTGAATACCGACAAGACCATCTCGCTCACCTCCTGCTGCTCGGTGGCCGGTCTGGGCCCGGGATTCAGCACAGAGGTCGAGAAAGCCTTGAAAAAGATTGACCCCAAAGCCACGGCCAAAGAGAACAAGAGACGCGACGGCTCTTATGCTTACTATCTGAGCGAGAGCATCCGCGACAACGATGCCAAAGGCGTGGGGCCCTTCATCTGGGCATCACTGGAGATGGAACAGTTGGGACTGGCTGAATGACAACAATGATGGGTTGAATGACAACAAAAAAGGGAAACGACCTCATGAGAAAATATCTTCTCCTTTTGACCGCTCTGATGGCTGCCATCCTGACTTCATCCGCACAAGCACCCGCCTTCCCGGGAGCAGAGGGACATGGCCGTTTTGTTACGGGTGGGCGCGGCGGCAGCGTCATCCATGTGACCAACCTCGCCGACAGCGGTACGGGTTCACTGCGTGAGGCTGTCAAAGGCAACGCAAAAAAAATCATCGTCTTTGATGTGGCGGGTGTCATCGCCTTAGCCAGCGATCTTGACATCGGCAACAACACCACCATCGAAGGACAGACAGCTCCCTCACCCGGCATCACCATCCGCTACTACACCGTTCGTCCCGGCTCCAACAACATCATCCGCTTCATCCGCATCCGTCGGGGACAGGAGAAAGACCTCAACGACGGTGCTGATGCCTGCTGGAACCGTCAGAAGACCGGTATCATCCTCGCCCACTGCTCCTTCTCATGGAGCATCGACGAGGTGGCTTCTTTCTACGACAACAACAACTTCACCATGCAGTGGTGCACCATCGCCGAGAGCCTCACCAATGCGGGGCACAACAAGGGTGCACACGGCTTCGGAGGCATCTGGGGCGGTAAACTCGCCTCCTTCCACCACAACCTGTTGCAGCACCTCCAAAACCGCACACCTCGTTTCAACGGCGCCCGTTACCAATGGGCCGGCTACACGAGCAACAGCGAGTACAACACCTACCAATGGGAAAACTACGTGCAGGCTGAAATCGTTGACTTCCGCAACTGCGTGATGTACAACTGGGGCAACGGCAACGGCTGCTACGGCGGACCGGGTGGCGGCTACATCAACATGGTCAACAACTACTACAAGGCGGGACCTGCCACAAGCAACAAAACCCGCGTGACACAGGTGACGGTGGCTGCCAGCGGCAATATCGACAGCGACAAATACACCTCACGCAAGGTGCTCCTTGGCATGACCAGCCGCTATTTCATCCACGGCAACTACGTGACAGCCGCCTCTGCCTCCGAAAGGGAGAACTACGACTGGAAAGGGGTCATCTACGACAACGGCACCTACACCATCAACGGCGAGCGCTACAGTGTCGACCCCAACCATTTCTACGGCGACAAGGTAACGTATAAGAAAAACAGCAGCGGCACCGACTGTGTGAGCATCAAACTCGACCAAGAGGTGCCTTCCGGCATCGTGACCACACACACGGCAACAGAAGCCTTTGAGAAAGTGCTGGGGTATGCCGGTGCTTCTATGTACCGCGACGAAGTGGATGAGCGCTATATGACAGAAGCCCGCAACGGTACGGCCACCTATACCGGCAGCGTGACCAAGCAAAAAGGCATCATCGATGTCGTGGCTGACGTGAACGGCTATACCGAGGCCAATTTCGGTACTGGTGCGCATCCCAGTGACTGGGACACGGACAAAGACGGCATGCCCGACATCTGGGAAGAAGCCAACGGACTGGATCCTGACAATGCCGCCGATGCCATGACCTATACCCTGGATCCCAAAGGCTATTACACCAATGTAGAGGTGTATTGCAACGCATTGGTGGAGGAGATGATGAAACAGCAGAACGCTGATGCCGTCAAGACCGTGGATGAATATTATCCTACGGTGGCAAAGGTGGAAGGCATCCCCTATTATGGCGCTGACAACACAGGAAGTGAAACGGGTGACGAGGAAGAGGAAGTTCAGTTCACCATCTCCGCAGACACCTACACCGGCAGTCCTTCCGACACGGAGTGGTCTTTCCAAGAGGGCATCACTGTCACCAACAACAACGGGAAGACTTATTCGACGGGCAAGGAAAAGGGTGTGAAATATTCGGCCAATGTGCCATACACCATCCATCTGCCTGAGAAATACCACGTGAAGGACATCACCTTCACAGGCTATGACAAC
>CADCQC010000377.1 GCA_902803455.1 uncultured Prevotellaceae bacterium | reverse complement strand
GGTATGTTCTTTCGACTGCATCTATTGTGAATGTGGGTTCAATGCCGACCATCGTCCGAAATCGCCACGCCCCACCCGTGAGGCAGTCAGGGAAGCGCTGCGTACGACGCTTGAAGAGATGTCACGCGCAGGCCGTTGCCCCGACGTGCTCACCTTCGCCGGCAATGGCGAGCCCACCGCCCATCCGGCATTTGCCGATATCATCGACGATACGATCCTGCTGCGCGACACTTATGCGCCTTCAGCGAAGGTATCTGTGCTCAGCAACGCCACCTTCATCCATCGCCAGGAGGTGCGTGAGGCACTGCTGCGGGTGGACAACAACATTCTGAAACTCGACACCGTCGCTGCCGACTACATCCGCCGTGTCGACCGGCCTGTGGGACATTACGACGTGGAGCGCATCATCTCCGACATGATGCTGTTTGAAGGCCGGCTGACCATCCAGACCATGTTTATGGGCGGCGTCACCGACACGGGGAACGTGGACAATACAGGCGATGAGTACGTGTTGCCCTGGCTGGAAGCGCTGAAGCGCATCCGTCCGAGAGACGTGATGATCTATACCATCGACCGTGAGACACCCGACCTGCGTCTGCGGAAAGCCTCTCCCCAGTCACTCGACCGCATCCGCGACATGGTGATCGCCCTGGGCATCCCCTGCACCGCATCTTATTAAGAAACCATCAAGTTAATCCACCACTATGATACAACAACTGACGAATGAGAACATCCGCATGGAATACCGCAAATCGGTCAACTATGCGCTCTCCATTTATGAGAAGAAGGTCTTGACACTCTGTGAGGTGACCAACAACGACACCGACGACTGGCACGACATCCGGATGTCGGTCACTGGCGACATGTTCAGTTCCACGGAAGTGCGTCTTGACCTGATCCCGAAAGGCGGGATGGTCAATGTCGAAGACCTGTCGGTCTCTCCCTCCCTCGACAAATTGCGTTCTGTGACCGAAGGGCTCGACACCCAGTTCACCCTCCAGGTGTTCATTGGCGAGACAGAAGTGTTTCATCAATCCTACCCCATCCATGTCATGCCTTTTGACCAATGGCCTGGCATCGGTTCAAGACCTGAGTTTCTGGCTGCCTTCGTGACGCCCAACGACCCGTCGCTAGCTCCGCTGAAGATTGCCACGGCGAAATATCTTGAGAAATTCACCGGTTCGTCATCCCTTGACGATTACCAGACCAATGACCCCAACCGCATCCGCAAGATGGTGGCCGCTGTCTACGAGGCATTGCGCGAACAGGGCATTGTCTACATCACCCCGCCACCACATTTCGAGGAGGTAGGACAACGTGTGCGCATGACTGACGCGGTGCTGGCCCACAAGCAAGGCACCTGTCTTGACCTGAGTCTCACCTTTGCCTCCTGTCTGGAAGCCATCGGCCTCAACCCCCTGCTCATTCTGATCCAGGGGCATATGTTCATCGGCTGTTGGCTCGACAACAGGACCTATCCTCAGATCTACTGTGATGACGTCAGTTTCCTTTCCAAGTCGATCGCCGACGGCATCTCCGAGATGGTCGTCGTGGAGGCCACGCAGATCACCCAGCAGTCGGTGGGGTTCGAGGATGCCGTGAAAGCCGCAGAGCGCCATATCCAGTTGGAACCCGAACGGTTTGAGATGGCTGTCGACATCACCCGTTGCCGTCAATACAACATCCGGCCATTGCCAAAGGATGCCGGTGAGTTACAGGCCAACGAGGGTCTTTCTCTCGATCACGCCACCGACAAATTCCAGGAAGTTCACCGCTACGATGACCTGGAGCAAGTGGGCGACCGCCAACTCACCCGTCTTCAGATATGGGAGCGCAAGTTGCTGGATTTCTCACTCCGCAATAACCTGCTCAATATGCGCATCGGCAAGAATCTGATGCCCTTTATCTCCTTCGACATCGAACATCTGGAAGACTATCTACAAGCGAAGGAAGACTTCAAGCTCCTGCCGTTCCCCCTTGACAAACGTGTGGCTCCTGGCGACAGCGGCATTTACGACTCCCGTGCTCACCGCGAGTCTATGGAGAAAATGGTGGTGGACGGACTCAAACAGCACCAACTCTATTCCTATCTGAACGAGAGTGAGTTGCAGACAGGTCTCAAAGGACTCTTCCGCGCCTCGCGCACAGCCTTGGAGGAGAATGGCGCCAACACCCTTTACCTGGTCTTGGGATTGCTCAAATGGTATGAGGGCGACAAGAGCATCAAGCCCCGCTACGCCCCTCTGTTGCTCGAGCCCGTCGACCTGGTGAAGAAGAGCGGCAACAACTATGTGCTTCGCGTGCGTGAGGATGACATCACCTTCAACACCACGTTGGTGGAGATGATGATGCAACAATACGACACCAATATGAGTAACGTCAATCCATTGCCCACCGATGATTCGGGCATCGACGTGCGCAAGGTGTTTGCCACCGTGCGTGCCGCCATCAAGGATCATGCCCGTTGGGATGTGGTCGAGGAGTGCCTGCTCGGTCTGTTCTCCTTCAGCAAGTTCGTCATGTGGAACGACATCCACAGCAATTCCGACAAGATGCGGCAAAACCCGGTCATCGAAAGTCTCATCCAGAAACGTCTCGTCGGCATCGAGGGAAACAAGAGCCCCAATACCCGCGAAGTCGACATGAAGGTGGAGCCCGACAAATATGCCATTCCTGTAGATGTCGACTCCTCACAGCTGGAGGCGGTCATCGAGTCGGGCGAGGGTGGCAGTTTTATCCTTTACGGTCCTCCGGGAACAGGCAAGAGCCAGACCATCACCAACATGATCGCCAATGCGCTCTACCATGGGCGTCGCGTGCTCTTCGTGGCAGAGAAGATGGCAGCCCTCGAGGTGGTGCAACGCCGTCTCGCCAAGATCGGGCTCGACCCCTTCTGCCTGGAGATGCACTCCAACAAAATGACGAAGAGCCACCTGCTGCAACAGTTGCAGAGTGCGCTCGACGTGACACGCATCAAGTCGCCCGAAGAATATGCCCGTGAGTCAAAAGCACTCTTTGAACAGCGGAAGCAACTGATCAAATATGTCAACCTGCTTCACCAACGCCAAGCGTCGGGATTGTCGCTCTACGACTATATCACCCGCTATATCGCTACTCCTGGCGACGAGCTCATCGCTCCGACGCCCAAATTCGTTGAAGGAGCCACGGCGGCAAGCATTGAAGCTGCCGAAAAAGCGGTGAACGAACTCTCTGCCGTCTTCGCCATCACGGGAATGCCCGGCGACAATCCACTCCGTGGCCTGTATGTCACCGACCCGTCCTATGAGGCGCAACAGAACGTGCGCTCCTTATTGGAACAGGTGGGACAACTGGCGCCCAACGTCCGCACGACGCTCCGCGCCCTGTCACAGGCCAACGGCATCACCATCAGTGAAAACAGCTACGACAGCCAGTGGGCAGAACGTTTTGCCGACGCGATCACGGCCACGCCTGTCGCCAACGCCGCCTTGCTCGCCATT
>CADCQC010000376.1 GCA_902803455.1 uncultured Prevotellaceae bacterium | reverse complement strand
CGCCTCGAGGCTGCTGCTGCAGTGGGAAAAGGTATTGTGGCTCCTGATGAAGAAGAGCGGAATAAAATGATTGAAGCTTGGAATGCCTACAAGGCTGAAGGGAAGAAAATTGTTAAGTTCGTGCCTGCATCTGGCGCTGCCAGCCGTATGTTCAAGGATATGTTTGCCTTCCTCTCGGCTGACTATGACGTTCCTACCACCAAATTTGAGAAGACATATTTCGACAACATTCATTCTTTTGCTTTCTTCAATGCACTGGATGATAAATGCAAGGAGAATGAAGGAATGGGAATTGACCAGCTGATGGCTGAGGGAAAGTATAAGGCTGTCGTTGCGAATATGCTGAAAGAGAGTGGACTCAACTACGGACAACTGCCAAAAGGACTGCTCTTGTTCCATAAATATGAAGATGGTGCACGCACACCCATGGAGGAGCATCTCGTGGAAGGGGCTCTCTATGCTGCCAGCAATGGTGAGGCTAATGTACATTTCACTGTGAGCCATGAGCACATGGAGCTCTTCGAGCAGATGGTGGCTCAGAAAAAGGAGAAATATGCACAGAAATATGGTATCAAATATCATATCTCATTCTCAGAACAGAAACCAAGCACTGATACCATCGCTGCCAATCCGGACAATACTCCTTTCCGTACTGAGAATGGCGAACTGCTGTTCAGACCGGGTGGACATGGTGCGCTTATCGAAAATCTCAACGAGATTGATGCTGATGTGATCTTCATCAAGAACATCGATAATGTGGTGCCTGATAGACTCAAGGACGACACCGTCACCTATAAGCAGTTGATCGCGGGCGTCCTTGTCACTCTGCAGAAAAAGGCTTTCGAATATTTGGAGGTGCTTGAAGGTGGTAAATATGACCATGACAAACTGGAGGAAATCATCCATTTCGTGCAAAGAGATCTTTGCTGCAGAAAGGCGGATATCAAACTCCTCGAGGATGCTGAACTGGTGATTTACCTCAAGGAAAAACTCAATAGACCTATGCGCGTATGTGGCGTGGTGAAGAATGTCGGCGAACCGGGTGGTGGACCGTTCCTTACCTATAACCAGGATGGGACCGTGAGCCTGCAGATCCTGGAGAGCAGCCAGATAGATAAGAGCAATGAGGAATACCAGAAAATGTTTACTGAGGGTACTCATTTCAATCCGGTCGACCTGGTCTGTGCAGTGAAGGACTTCAAGGGTAATCCATTCTCTCTGCCTGATTTCGTGGATAAGACCACAGGATTCATCAGCAGCAAGAGCAAAAACGGAAAAGAGTTGAAAGCACTCGAATTGCCTGGACTGTGGAATGGTGCCATGAGCAATTGGAATACCGTCTTCGTAGAGGTGCCGCTGTCCACGTTCAACCCGGTCAAGACGGTCAACGACCTGTTGAGGGAACAGCATCAATAAGGCTGGGCTCTCTGTAGAATGAGTAAATGATATTTTATCTTTGTGGAGATGGGGCTTTCCTATCTCCACATTTATGATGGAGAAAATGGTGATGGACAAACTTTGGAACTCGAATTACATCAAAGTGATGGTGGCGAACTTCTCTCTATTCTTCGCCTTCTATCTCTTGGCTCCTCTGTTGCCCATTTACCTGAGTGAGTGTTTCGGTGCTGGAAAGGATATGATCGGCATCGTTTTGTCTGGCTATACGGTGACGGCATTGCTGTCCAGACCGTTCTCGGGATTCCTTGTCGATAGTTTCGACCGCAAGCGGATGTTGTTGTTCTTCTTTGCGCTCTTCTTCGTTTTCTTTGCTGGATACCTGGCGGCGGGGTCTTTGTTGCTCTTTGCCATCGTCAGGACTTTACACGGAGGACCTTTTGGGGCATTGACTGTGGCCAACAGCACTGTGGCTGTGGATGTCTTGCCTTCAAGCAGAAGAAATGAGGGGATCGGATATTATGGCTTGAGCAACAATCTGGCCATGGCTTTTGCCCCTTCTATCGCGATCGCTATCTATCATTTCACATCTAGTTTTCATCTGCTTTTTTGGCTGGCATTGGTCGTGGCGGGGATAGGGATGGCGGTCGACAGTACTGTCCATCTACCAAAGAGAAAGATCATTCAAGATAAGAAGCCGATCTCATTCGACAGATTTTTTCTGATAAAAGGATGGTTGTTGGCACTCAATATGGTCTTTTTTGGATTCTGCTTTGGGGTCTTGCAAAATTATCTGGCCATCTATAGCAAGGAGGTGATGGGGATCACTGGTGGCACTGGGGTATTTTTCATGTTGCTGTCGGTGGGGCTTATCATGGCCAGACTGGTGGGGTCTAAATCATTGAGGAAAGGCAAACTCACAAAAAATGCGGCGGAAGGGACCATTCTTTCATCTGCTGCCTATGCGATCTTTGTTCTTTGTCCGAATGAGGTGGGCTATTATCTCTCGCCTTTATTGCTCGGACTGGGCAACGGACGTGTGTGGCCGGCATTCATGAATATGATGATTCAGATGGGTACCAATAACCAGAGGGGGACGGCCAATTCCACCTTGCTCGTCTCATGGGACCTGGGAATCGGAATAGGTGTGTTGGCAGGTGGATTGATGGCGGAGTTTGTGGGCTATCGTATGGCGTTTATGATGGTGGCTGTCGCACAGTTGTTGGGAACTTTGCTTTTCTTCTGTGCGACAAGACAGTTCTTTTTCTCAAGACGTATCGGTTAATAGGATATTCCGGCCATGATGATGGCAATTTGATGAAAATATTTTGCCGTTTTTCCAAAAGTTTATATCTTTGTCGAAAATAAAATGACTCTTCGATGAATGTCATGAGAAAAGTGAAATTTGAGACGTTGCTGCTCGTGGTGTTGTGCCTGGCTGCTTTCTTTGTCAACAATGGTGTGTTGCCTACTGATGGTGCTGAGGTAAAAACGATAGTTACAGGCAGAGAAATCGTGGAAAATGGATCGTGGCTCCTGCCCACAATGAATGGGGAGTTGAGACTGGGCGTACCGCCTCTTTCCGGATGGGGGGCTGCCATTATGGAATGGTTGTTGCCCGATAACCTTAGTGCGCAGCGTATACCTGTGGGAATGATGGGTGTCATGTGGGCGCTCTTCTTCTTCGCGACGGCTCGGTATCTTGAGCGCAGACGGGGGTTTGCGGAGACGGCCACCATCATTTTCATCACCTGTTATAATGTCATTTATTCGGGTCGCGTGGTCAATAGGGGCATCTATGGCTATGCTTTTATGATGGCTGCCATCTATTTCCTACTGAAAATGCTGTATGACGCGCGTTATTATCCTTTCCCTCATAAGTGGAGATGGGCGCTGCTGTCTGGACTGATGATGGGATTGTCTTTCTTAGGCAACGGATCCGTGGCGTTCTATTCTTTGTTGTTGCCTTTCATGGTCACCATGAGTCTGGCGAGAAAACCTGAGATGAAGGGTAAATGGCTGCCCACATTACTCCTTGTTATAGTGGCGTTATGTACTTTTGGATGGTGGTATATCTACCTGTTTTCATCTCACCCGGATGCATTTTCTGAGGCCTTGTCCAATGAAATGGATGCGTGGATCAGTAACACAAGGCCATGGTACTATTATTGGAGATTCTTTGGCGAAACGGGCATTTGGGCTTTCTTTGTCTTGGCTTCCTTGATCGTTCCTTTCTGGGTGAAAAAAGTGAGCACCCGAAGGTTGTATTTCTTGGCTGTCGTGTGGATGCTCGTCACATTGATCGTGCAGTCGCTGGTTCCAAGGAAAGATATGTCTGACTTGGTGCCGATGGCGGCTCCCTGTGCCCTGTCCGTGGCTTGTTTGCTCTATTATTTTTTAGAGAAAAGGGCGCATGGTAAATGGGAGAAGGGCTTCTTCTATTTCAACGGATATTTCATCACACTGGTGATTTTCGCATTGCCTTTCTTTATCCATTTCCGTATGACGACATGGCACCTGATTGATGTGGGTACGGCACTTTTCGTCTATCTATTCCTTTTCTCCATCTGCATCTATGTGGCCTTGTCAACAAAAAGAGGAGAGGCCAAAGGAATCATCTATGGGGTGGCAGCCTTGTTCTTTGTGATGGAATGCTTCTTGCTCGGTTCTATCGGTGGGGTCTTCGGCAATAGCCAGCGGAAGAGCCTTGGTATCCTGCAGGGATATGACGAATTGCGCAGGTTACCCATCTATTACAATGCTGATGACCAATTGCGCATGGAACTGGTCTATGAGTCGAGAAAGCAAATACACCCGCTCAACCTTAAAAATCCGCAGGAGGTGCTCAAGGCGGTGCCTTGCATTTTGCTTACACAGGATGACCTGAATAAGGTGTTGCCCGCAAATGTCGCCAATTTGGTGGATACCTTACACATGGGAATCTACGATGATAATCGGATCCCACGGCACTATGAGCATTATAATTTGGAACTTGTCAACAGGGTCACTGTCTTGAAACCAAAGAGCAAGGCACCTTAAGCATCCTTATTCGGTCTTCACAATCACTTTGACTGCCAGCGCTTTCTTCCATTCTTCCAGATAGGCAAACCAGTCTTTGGCACTGTGCATGCCAAAGGTCTCGTTGTCACTGCAGAATGTGATATGGTAGGTGAGACGATTGCCGTCTATTTTAATCACATAGGGGTAGTTGTCTTTGTCTGCGCTGAGTTCTTTTTCCATATTGTCGCGAGGGATGCAGATACCCAAACCCACGGTCTCACGCTTATGACCGGCAGAATCTTTCTCTGATACGGGCCAGTCGGTACCCCAACAACCTCGCAGACCTTGCTTGTCACTGTACTCGGTGGAGTTCTTCACATTGATGAGGCCGCTCGAGAAACGCATATCATTGACGTTACGGTTGAAGAACACGTCTACCTGGCAGTCTCGCCTTCCAGCATAAAGAGTATAATAGGTGCACATATCCACAGGCTGGGCTCCTGGTTGCTGGATCCATCCTTCGTCTTTCACTTCTACGATGGTGCGAAGTGGACCACGGGCTACCAAGCGCTGGCCCCGGTGGGCCACGTCGTTCAGCATGGTGGGAGCGGAACCGTCCCATCCGCGCAATGTGCCTAAACCTAAAGTGTTGCCTACCCATAACACATCATCACCATAACCGGCGGCTTTCTGCGACGCATCGGGATAGAATTGCGTCTCTTTCAATTCTAACCCCTTACGGTATTTACCATAGATGTCGACGGTCTGCCGATGGTCGAAATAGATACGGTATGCCACCAACTCATTCTCGAAGGCGGCGCCATGATGATGGAGCATCGAATAAGGATTCACACCACGGTCGACTGTCAACTGACTGATATACAGATCTTGCTTGTTGCTTTCCTTGATCTTCTTGTTGGTGAGCATCATGTCCACATATACCTTGGAGGGGTATTCTCTGGGTGCTCCTTCGGGATAGAGTGTTGCCGATAGATGTTTCTTGCTTTTCTTGGGAATGTCTGTCAGAAAAAACAATTCATCTGCAATTCCGTCTCCGTTTATGTCGTCAAGTTGGCTGGCGATCTCTTGACCGTTGAGGGTCACCAAGGCAGAGCGGACTTGATAGCCGATGTCATTGAGTGAAATATTGACAGGATAGTTGTTCGCGTCTATTCTGCTGGTGTTTTCTAACTGGATATTTAATTGCTTCTGACCAAATGATGGCAGGATGGCCATAAGCAAAAATAGAGTGTGATAAATCCTTTTCATAATTGATTAAATTGTTTGTTCGTTCGATTGTTTGTTTTCTTTTATCTTTTCATCTTTCATCTTTCATCTTTCATTTTTCATCTTTCATTTTTCATTTTTCATTTTCATTCTTCCTTCCCTCATAGTCGTTTACTATATATACGGGGCGGTTTTTTGATTCTATGAAGATTCTCCCGATATACTCTCCTATGATACCCAATGAGACGAGTTGAACACCACCTAAAAAGAGGATGGCTGTCATCAGGGTCGGAAAACCTTGCACAGGATCACCATAAAAGATGGTCTTGATGAGTATGTAGCACATATAGAGAAAGGCCAATAGAGATACTGCCAATCCCAAAAATGTCGCAAAACGTAATGGAGCGGTGGTGAAAGAGGTGATGCCGTTGATCGCTAAGTTGAAAAGACTGTGATAATTCCACGTGGATTGACCTTCCTGGCGGTCACCTTGTTCGAAATATACTTCTTTCTTGCGGAAACCTATCCAACAATACATGCCCTTTGTATACCGCTCTGTCTCACGGAGATGACGGAGTGCTTCGATGCACTTGCGGTCAAGAAGGCGAAAGTCTCCCACATTGGGTAAGACCTCCACACGGGTGGATTTCTGAAGAATATGGTAATAAAAACGGGTCAGACGTTTGCGGAGCCAACTCTCCTTTCCTCGGGTGGTGCGACGGCCATAGACATCCTCATAGCCTTCTTCCCATAGGCGAAGCATCTCGGGAATAACTGATGGGGGATGTTGCAGATCTGCATCCATGATGACGACACAATCACCACAGGCATGGTCGAAACCAGCCAGCATCGCTGCTTCCTTGCCAAAATTACGCGACAGATCCACATAGCAGAAACGGGAATCTTTACTGCGCATCTCTCGGATCAATGACAAGGTGCCGTCTTTGCTCCCGTCATTCACAAAAAGGATTTCCCAATCATAGCCGTCATTTGATTCCATCAGGTGGATGAGGGCGTCAAATAAACGGTGAAGAGATGCCTCCTCATTGTAACAGGGGATGATGATCGTAACTTTTTTCATCTTTTCTTCTGGCTCGTGTTGCTTTTATCGCAATGCCACTGGCAAAGATAGTGCAAACCGAGTGGAATACAAAGCAAAATACAAAGTTTTTTATTTTTACCGGGGGGCATAGAAAGCTATGTGACCGATGGATCTTTCATTTTACATCGACTGAAAGCTAATAATGGCGAAGTGTAACGTATAGAAATGCCACTTCAATAATCAATAGGACTATAGGACTGTTTCAAATAGGGGAGACTTCTTACAAATGAGCGTAAAAAACTTTGCCTCTTACTTTGTATTGCGCCCATTTTTCTTTATATTTGCAGTCTACAATCTACAATCCCTTTTTTTTAGACTAATCTGTTGAAATGATAATTTATTAAATAACTGACCTATGGGAAAAACCTTTAAATTTCTGATCACATTCATCTGTGTTATGATGTCGGTCAACGTATCGGCCAATTCATCGGTTGTGGTCAAACAGGTTTCGGAGAATGTCGTCATTACTGACGATGTTGACTATATGATCACCTCTGATACGCCTTTCTCGGATCAGGGGATGATTGATATCGTCAACACAGAACATGCGGTGCTGATTTTTACCGCGTTGAAACCTTCTAAGGCCATCGCGCAACTCTCTCATGTGAAAATCAACGGACAAAGGGCTGTCAACAACACCAACTGCCAGGTAAAAATCCACAATAGGGGAGCGATCATTATGCCTTATGCTAGTGATATCAAACCTCTGACGGTGTTTTCGCAACCTAATTTTGAGGGTGAGGCTGTCAATGATTTCGGACTGGAGAACAGTGGGGGATTCATGAATACCTTGAGCGCGGAAAAACTCAATAACCGAATTCAGAGTTTCAAACTGAAGAGGGGATATATGGTCACATTCTCCACTTTGCCAAGGGGTAGGGGATACAGCAGATGCTTCATCGCCGACGATAATGACTTGGAGATCGCTCAGTTGCCTGAGATCCTGGCCGGAAGAATATCGTCTTATCGTATCTTCAAGTGGAATGACAATAGTAAGGCAGGAATAGCTAATGATACGAGGGCTGATCCTTGTGCCAAACTCAATGTGACGAGTTGCTACTCTTTCGGATTGGGGGAAAACAGAGGAAATGATACCGAATGTGTTCCGCATCATATCTACGAGGACTGGCCTTCTGCCAGTGCTTGTGGAAGTGTGACGTATTCTCCGCATATGAAAACCAACAACGAACCGGGTAATTCGGCTGATGATCATCCGCAGACGGTGGACCAGATTCTTGATAATTGGGAGAACCTGATGGCTACTGGCATGAGACTCTGTTCGCCTTCTTCTCATGATGGTAGCATCAATCATCTGAGGGCGTTTCTCGATTCTATCGATGCTAGAGGATGGAGATGCGATATCATCGACTTGCATTGCTATTGGCCGGAAGGAAGCTTCAGCAGTATCAAGTCCAGTTGGGTGGACAGATATCACCGGCCCATCTGGATCTCAGAATGGGTGTGGGGAGCATCATGGAACAATAACGGCATCTTTGGGGTTGCCACAGGTAATAATCGTGACAATCCCACACAAAGCCAACTCAATCAGAATAAGACGGCCGTGCAGAATATCTGCAACAATCTCAATAGTTGGGATTATATCGAACGCTATTTCTATTGGAACAGTGAGGCTAACTGTTCAAAACTCTACCTCAGCAATGGTACGCTCACACCTGCAGGTGAGTTCTATGCTGGTATGAATACGGGAGTTGGATATAGGAAAAAATACGATTTCGTCCCTACCACTCCAAGACAATATGGCATCTCTGATTATCAGATGGTGATCAATGATGGTAATGCTGTCTTATCTTGGTATGATAAAAATGGTGAGTTCAATAGACTCATGGAGGTGCAACGCAAACTCAGAGGTGGACAATGGGAAGTGCTCGATGTCATCGAACAAAAAGAAACAGCGGCTAAATATTCCTATGTGGATGAAAATTCACCTGAGGGGGCGCAATACCGGATACATATCGTCGACTTGCAGGGAATGGACCGGTATACCAATGATGACTTGGGTGTGGGTGATTTGGTGCAGACCACCGAGGGCCTTGCCTTTTATGCCGGAGGTAATCTGATCAGCAATGGGGATTTCAATATGGGAATGACCGGATGGAATGCAGGTAATGGCAAACCTATCAGCCTTCCTTATTTCCAAGCTGTGGCTGAAGGTGGCTATCAGGGAGGACCTGACCTCCAAGCCTATGGCTCAGGTGGAGTCGACAATGTGGCTTCTATCAAACAACTGATCGACATCCAACCAGGACAGGATTACATCTTCAGCATCTCTTCTAAAAATATTGGCAGTTTCGTTATCGCTAGTTTGAGTGAGAATGGCTCAAGTGAGTCAAAAGTGGTGGCTCAGGTGAAAAACAATAATGACTGGAACAAACAATCGTTCGTCTTCAATAGCGACAAATATGACAAATTCCTCCTCGCTTTCAGATGGCTCTCTGCTACCGCTCAGATCGATAAGGTGGAACTGAGACCGCTTTTCTCCACACGAAATGAGGCTGTCGCTGATGGGGTGGGGGCTTGCAGAAAACAGGCGGAGGCTATCAAAACTTATAATGTGACACTTCCCGCACTCAATGATGAGATGACAGGGCAACTGGCTGCCATCACCGGCACGGATGATGAGGCTTTGGCGATGGCTGAGAATGCCGTGGATGGTGTACTCAATGCAATCCGATCCAAGAAGACCATCGATTCTTTACTCGTCGTAGCTGAAAAAGTGTCAACATGGCAATTCCCTGGAAAAGCAGCGTTGGAGGTGGCGTTGGAGAAAGCGAAAACGGCTGCCGATGCCGACGGGATCTGTATGGCTTCTGCAGAATTGTCAAAAGCAATGGCTGAATTCCTTCCTATGGTGACTGCTGAGAACCAACCTATACAACCGAAATTTGCCACTTCCAACGGATGGGAGGTCAAGGTGGGTACCTATACTGGTGGTGACCAGAGAACAAATACGGTGAAAGGAAAAACGTGCTGGAATGCATGGTGGAGCAATTTGAACGCTTCATTAGGACAGACCAGGACCATGGAGGTACGACAAAAGTTGGATAAGCTGCCTGAGGGATTGTATGCACTGGAATGCAAGGCTACCACAGAGCACTATTGCCTCAGCGACCAGCATGGATATATCAAGACGGATAAGGAAACGGCCACTACACCTAACCTGGAGTATGACTTTTTTGACATCCCGACCGTTGGAAATATCTGGCAGACACTGACATCCACACCTGTCTATGTCGGGGAAGGTGGTAGCCTGACCATCGGATTCGTCAGTTCTAAACAGGGGGCTGTAGACAATGCTTGGCATCCCTTCGGAAATGCGGAGAATAACGGTGACAAGCGTGAGGGATGGTGGTGTGCCACTGACTTCAACTTGCTCTTCCATCCGATAAGGATGATCAATTCTACTGCAGGGGAGTGGGGGACAGCTTGCCTTCCTTATGCATACCAGACACCTGAAGGGACAACTACCTATCGTATTGCCGGTATCCTCAGCGACCTGTCCAAAATATGTATCGAACCTGTAGAGACTATAGAGGCGGGACAACCTTGTATCTATCTGGCTGAGGGGGAACAAATCACGTTCTATGAATATGGTGAGAAAGCAAAAGAACCGCTTCCCTACGCTGATGAGAACAATTTGATGGGCTTCTTCCAAACGTCTGCAAGAGCTCCGAAAGGTAGTTTCGTACTCCAAAATGGCGCATGGGTGCAGGTGTCCAAGACAAGACCTGTCATCGATGATTTCACTGCCATTATCTACAAACTCGACAACCTCCAGGTGCTCAGCACATGGAACGGAAAGACGATGGACATTGTCTACGATCCTGATGCCATCGAGTCTGCTACCTTGGAAGGACAGGATAAGGATGAGGTGAGGAGATATTCTTTGTCCGGACAGGCTATCAACCAACCTAAGGGGGTCTATATCGAAAAAAGAGGTAAAAATGTGAGGAAATATTCTAACAATATAAAATAAAGAGATAATGATTTCTTATATCAAACGCTATTTGATGGCCTTCGGAATGTCGTTGTTGTCTTTCGGGGCTTTTGCGGATTGGGTGGATGTGACTGATTTGCTACTCGAAAATCCGGGTTTTGATAATAACCAGACGACAGGATGGTACTGGGATAGCAATGCCGCGTCACAAACGGCTAATTATGACTGTATGGAATTCTGGAATGGGTATTTCAATATTCGCCAAGATATTTATTCTCTGGCTCCTGGACACTATCGGCTGAAGGTTCATGGGTATTATCGGTGTGCGGATAATGTGGTGGCTTATCCCAGATATGTCAATGGGACTGAAAACGTCATCGCTGAGATGTATGTCAGTTATATGGATCTTTCTCAAGATGGCAATTGGCAGGAATTCTATTTCACCAATACATTGAAAAGTGTCTATTCTGATTCTTTCAATCAGCCGGCAAATGGTTATTGGACAAATGACAATGTGACTTATTATCCCGACAATATGTGGGCTGCTAAAATGGCTTTCTTGGAGGATAAGTACGTGAATGTGCTGGAATTTGACTTGGATGAGCCAAAACAAGGTGTGAGTATTGGTATCAGATGTTCTGATGACTATGAATATTCCAACTGGTGCATTTTCGATGACTTCCGCCTGGAATTTGAAGGGGAGATGGTCAAGGCCACGGATGTCATTGTTCAAGCAGATAATACAGAATTGTTGGTTGGTGAATCGACCTGGTGTTGGGCAGAGGTGTTACCTGATAATGTGTTCTCTCAAAAGGTGGTTTGGACATCAGATAATCCTTCTGTGGCTATCGTTGATGAGTCTGGTTTCGTGATGACAGTGGGGGTCGGAAAGGCCAATATCATCGCGACAACGGTCGATGGCTCAAATCTGTCGGCCTCGGTTACTATCAATGTGAAATCGGGAGATGATTTGGCATGGACAGATGTGACGGATCTCTTTGTTGTGAATCCTACTTTCAGAAACAATTCTACTGAGGGATGGAATTGGTGGAGCAATGCTTCTTCACAAACTGCCAACTTTGACTGTATGGAGTTCTGGAATGGATATTTTAATATCCAACAGACCATTAATGGACTCGCGCCTGGAAAATACCGCTTGTCTGCACAGGCTTATTATCGGGATGGTTCCAATGACTACGCTTATTGGGCTCACCAAAATGGAGAAGAGAATCATGCTTATCTGTTTGGAAACACGAATTCTATTCCGATTCATAGCGTATTCGACTTCTCTTTTACGGATTACTACAACAATTGCTGGTCTTATGATAATCGGGAGTTTTATCCAGATGGCATGGCTTCCGGAAGTGAGGCTTTTGCTCGTGGGGCATACCAAAACTCTTTGATTTTCGATGTCTTATCTGACGGTGAGGCTCTTATTGGCTTATATACGAATGAGACCATTTCTTCAAACTGGTGCTTGTTTGACAATTTTAAATTGGAATATGGTGGAGAATTTGTCAAGGCTACTGACTTGAAGATCATGATCGATAGGGATGAGTTGATTGTTGGAGAAAAGGCTAATTGTTCATTTACCATCTCACCTGAAGGGGTATTATTTAATAAGGTGAAATGGTCTTCTAACAATACGTCTGTAGCCACGGTGGATGAGAATGGCGTCGTCACGGCTGTTGGTGCCGGATCGGCTGTGATCTCCGCAGAGACTATCGATGGCACCAACCTTCGGGCTTCGGTCAACATCACCGTGGATAGCGGAACCGTTTCTGACAAGTCTATCGTCATCAATGAGATCATGGCTTCCAACGTGGATGAGTTCATCAGTCCTGCCAATAATTTTGATGGATGGATAGAGTTTTATAATCCGACAAATCAGCCTGCAAGGTTGGGGGGATTGTATGTCTCTGATGATGAGAACGATTTGGCTAAATGGCAAATTCCTGACGCTTTCGGGGTCGTCAATCCTCATGAGTATAAATTGCTGTGGTTCGACAGTAATGAACTTTATCAGTTGAATGTGCCTTTCAAACTGGATGTTGATGGGGGACTTGTCGTCATCAGTGATGGAAGTAGGGTCTTTGCTAAACAGGCGTATCCGCAGGGATTGGAGCGCATCAGTTATGCCCGTACCTCCGACGGTGGGGAGACTTGGGGATATGCTGCACAGGCAACTCCTGGAAAAAACAATGCGACGGCTGAGTTTGCCGAGACACAATTGCAAGCGCCTGTCGTCGACCTGCCTTCACAGGTTTTTGCGGGTTCGCTCAGTGTGAATGTCACGATTCCTGCGGGGTGTACGCTCAGATATACGACCGACGGGACGTTGCCCACCATGACGAATGGCTCGACTAGCACCAATGGTCAATTCGCTGTCAATGAGACGATGAGCTATCGGTTCCGTCTCTTTGCAAAAGGAATGTTGCCCTCAAGAGTGACAACGCGTTCTTATATTTATCAGGATAAAGATTATTCGTTGCCGATCCTTTCTGTGGTGTCGGATCCTCGATTCCTCTATGATGACTACCTGGGTGTCATGGTAAGGGGGGCCAACGGAAGACCTGGAAATGGTAGCTCGACGCGCTGCAACTGGAATATGGACTGGGAGAGACCGGTCAATTTCTCTTATATCACTGAGGATGGAGAGATGGTTATCAATCAGGATGCCAACCTTGAGATGTGTGGAGGTTGGAGTAGGGCATTTTCTCCTCATGCTTTCAAACTCAAAGGTAACAAAGAACTGGGGGGTAACAAAAATCTCGATTATCCTTTCTTCAAGGATAAACCATATATCCGGAACCGCACTCTTCAGGTAAGAAACGGTGGCAATGACAATACTTGCCGGTTCAAAGATCCGGCCTTGCAATATATCATGCAGTCTTCGGGCATTGATATCGATGTGCAGAGTTATCAGCCGGTTCATGAGTTCATCAACGGACAATATATTGGTGTGCTCAATGTAAGAGAGCCCAACAATAAGCACTATGTTTATGCTAATTATGGTTGGGATGAAGAGGACATTGACCAGTTTGAGATGTCGCCCGACTCTGGATATGTGCAGAAATGTGGTGATGAGGTCGCTTTCCTCCATCTGGTGGACGAACTGTCGCCAGATGCCGCCAATCCGGAGACTTACGCGGAAATATGTAAAATGCTCGATATCGATGCGTATGCCAACTATATGGCGGCGGAGATGTTTATGGGCAATTGGGACTGGCCACAAAACAATGTCAAAGGATTCAGAAAAACAGAGGATGGAAAATTCAGATTTGTCGTTTTCGACCTCGACGGGGCATTTAATACTAATGATCCGTTCAATCTCTTTATGGGAAAGGAGGTCTATACCTTTGACCAACTCTATCCTGTGACTCTTGGAAGAATCACGGCTCCAATCAAATTCGTAACATTATTCAGAAATCTGCTCAATAATGATGGATTCCGTAGAAAATTCATTGATGCCTATTCTATCATGGGCGGAAGTGTCTTCGAGGCAAAAAGAGCACTGGGCATTATCGACAATCTGGCAGACAGAGTCAATCCGGCCATGAGACTGGAGGGACTGTCGGTCAACAATACGGCCAATTCGCTGAGACGTAGTCTTGAGAGATGGCTCAGTCCGGCTACAAGTGCATTGCATAACTATTATCTCATGCAACTCAACAACACCAGTCCTCAGAGATCGGTGCTTCGCAGTGATGTGGAGGGGGCACAACTGCTCATCAATGGCATGCAGGTGCCTACAGGATCTTTCGACGGGTATCTCTTCGCACCCGTAAGATTGAGGGCGATGCCTCCTGCCGGATATGCTTTCCAAGGATGGGTAGCTGCCAATGCTGAGGGACAGCAACTGATCTCCTATGGGGATTCGTGGAGATATTATGACAAAGGTTCCCTGGATAACGCCAACTGGACGGCTCCTTCTTATAGCGAGGATGGATGGAGACAGGGAAGTGCTCCTCTCGGATATGGAAAGGAGGATGTGAATACAACACTCGATTATGGCAATAACGCTTCTCAAAAACGTCCGACGGCATATTTCCGTCATGCCTTCAATTTGGATGCTACTCCTTCTGCTAATGACAAAATGACGCTTAGATTCACTATCGATGATGGACTGATCGTCTATGTCAACGGCACCGAGGCTGGGCGTTATAACATGCCGGATGGTCAGGTGTCTTACAATACCTACGCTTCTTCCTACGCTCCGGGTAATCCTGACAATGGCGTGATGGAACTGCCTGTGAATCTTTTCAGAAAGGGGAGCAACATGATCGCTGTGGAGGTGCATAACAATAGTGGTAGCTCTACTGACCTCTATTGGGATGCGCAATTGGTCACTTCTATATATGGAAAAACTGATGCTTACTTTGCTACTTCTCCAGAGATTGATCTGCCAAAGGGGGATGTCAACTTGGTCGCAAGTTTCAGACCGCTGACAGAATCTGAGATGGCGGTGGAAAAAGTATGTCCGGTCAGAATCAATGAGGTCAGTGCCTCTAATGACTGTTTTGTCAATGACTATGCCAAAAAGGCTGACTGGGTGGAACTTTACAATACTACTGACCATGAGGTGGATGTGGAAGGGATGTATCTGACTGATAACCTGGAAAAACCGACCAAATATCAGATCACCAAAGGAAAAACTTCTGCCAATACGGTCATTCCGCCACATGGATACCTCGTGATCTGGTGTGACCAAAGAGCGACCACCAATAGTGCTTTGCATGCCTCATTCAAAATTTCAGGGAATGGTGACATCATGGCGCTCTATGCTGCTGACATGAGCTGGTGTGATGTGATGGCTTTTGATGCGCATGATGGTAACTCTACTGTCGGACGATTCCCTGATGGTGCGGCTGATGTTTATCTGATGAATGTCCCCACAATTGAGAAAGCCAACTTGCTGACCAGTTATATGACGGAGGTGGACCAGACGGTGAACATCCGTGAAAGAAAGATTATCACTGCAGCTAATGGGTTCCGCATCGTTTATGGTGCACAGCATCTTACAGTGAAAAACGAGGATGTACTCAACGGAAAAGCTGATATCGGCATTTATACCACAGATGGTCGTCTGATCGAACAGCAACAGGTATCTCTGCATCATGGTTCTGCACGCATCAGTGTGGCGCATCTCGCTCCGGGCTTCTATGTGGCGCGTGCTACCGACAGTTCGCAAAATCAGGTGGCTTGTAAGTTTATCCGATAAATCCGATAAATCCGATAAGTCCGATAAGTCCGATAAGTCTGATAAATCTGATAAGTCTGATAAGTCTGATAATATCATAGATAAGCATCCCCGATGTAATCATTCTTCTCATTTGGGTGCCCCGCTTGTTGGGGCACCCTTTTTAATTTCCCCGCCATCCTCCTCTTGCCATCCTCCTCCCGCCATCCTCCTCCCGCCATCCTCCTCCCGCCATCCTCCTCTTGTCATCCTCCTCCCGCCATTCCCCTCACCCCGCATCCCTCTTCTCATCCTCCGTTCTGTATGCTGCTGTATCACAGCAGCCCCATCACCCCCATCACCCCATCACCCCTCTCCTCATACCCCTCCTCATGTGTCCTTTCCATCTCCTCCTCTTCCTCCTCCTCCTCTTCCTCATCACGAGCCTCCATTACAAAAAAGTCCCCGCCAATATTGGCGGGGACTGCTATCATCTTTTAGCTTAGCTCTTTATGAGAAGAATCCCAGCAGCGTTCCTGCTGCGACTGCTGATCCAATCACACCTGCCACGTTCGGACCCATCGCATGCATGAGAAGGAAGTTGTGGCGGTCGTATTCCAGACCTAAGTTGTTGGAGATACGAGCGCTCATCGGTACGGCACTCACACCGGCATTTCCAATGAGTGGATTGATCTTCTTGTCTTGAGGAAGAAACAGATTCATCATTTTCACAAACAGCACACCACTGGCACTGGCAATAATGAAAGCCATCGCACCAAGGAAGAATATCTTGATCGTGTTAAGGGTAAGAAATTCACTGGCTTGGGTAGAGCAGCCTACAGTCAGACCGAGAAGAATCACAACCACATCGTTGAGTGCACTGCCGGCAGTCTTGGCCAGACGAGTGGTCTTGCCACTCTCCTTGAGCAGATTACCAAAAAACAGCATGCCTAATAGTGGAAGTCCTGATGGAACCAGGAATGTGGTGAGCAGCAGTCCGATGATGGGGAAGAGGATACGCTCTGTCTGACTCACATGGCGGCTGGGCTTCATATGGATCACGCGCTCCTTCTTTGTGGTCAACAGACGCATGAGTGGTGGCTGGATCACAGGCACCAACGCCATGTAGGAGTAGGCGCACACGGCAATAGCACCCATCAGGTTGGGACACAACTTCGAAGAGAGGAATATGGCGGTAGGGCCATCGGCACCTCCGATAATGGCGATACCTGCTGCTTGGTTGGGCTCAAATCCAAGAGCTAATGCCACCATATAGGCTCCGAAAATACCAAATTGGGCGGCTGCACCAATCAGCACCAGTTTGGGATTGCTGATCAGTGATGAGAAGTCCGTCATGGCACCGATACCCAAAAAGACAAGGGGAGGATACCAACCTTGGCGCACTCCTTGGTAGAAGATGTTGAGCACGGAATTATCTTCGTAAAGACCGATCTCCAATCCGGCATCGGCACGGAATGGTATGTTGCCAAGAATGATACCAAGACCGATGGGGACAAGGAGAAGGGGCTCGAAGTCTTTCTTGATAGCCAACCAGATGAAAATCGCTCCTACGATGATCATCAAAAGGTTGGGAATGGTGGCATTGGCAAATCCTGTATATGTCAGGAAGTCAAAAAACTTGGTTGACAAAAAATCAATGAATCCCATGGCTTTATCCGATTGTTACAAGTGCTGAGCCTTCCATGACGGTGTCGCCACGGCTTACCAAAACAGAGGTGATCTTGCCATCACATTCTGCTTCAATGTTATTCTGCATTTTCATCGCTTCCAAGATCACTACCGTATCGCCGGTCTTCACCGTGTCACCTACGTTCACCTTCACTTCTGTGATAGTGCCGGGAAGGGGGGCGAGAACCCGTGTGCCTGTGCCGGCAGCTGCCTTCGGCTTGATGGCTGGAGCCTTCTCTTGGGCTGCTGACGGGGCTGGGGTAGCTGGGGCACTGACCTCAACTTTCTTGTGGCGGACAGGGGCTTTCACGGGTTGTGACAGCTCCACTTCAAAGGGTTTGCCATTGACCGACACTTTGGCCATGGTTCCTTCTATTTCTTCAATCTCTACTTGGTAATCGATACCGTTTACTTTATATTGATATTTCATCGTGCTGGGTTGTTTGGGTTATACTCTGGTCCAATTGGTGTGCTTGGGATGGATGGTGATGATTCCACTTTCATGGTCGTGGGTGTTGTCAAGGTATTCCTTAATGGCCATTGAGATGACGGCCACATAGACATCGGCGTCTTCTTCACCGCCGGTGTGCTTCTTGACAACAACACCCGGGAAGGCGCGATCATCCTCGTCTTCGTCGTGAACAGCGTTCAAACGGTCTTTGCGAGCTTGTTTGTCACTGGCTTTCTTCTGTTCTTGACGGTGATTCATGATCTTACCGAAAATGGTGAAGAAAATACACAGTAATGCCAGACATGAGAAGACAATACCCATAGAAAGAACTGTGATACCAAAACCATGGGGATCATCGCGCTTGATTTCGGATATCTTGCTCTCATTCACATGAATGTAGTTCTCGATGCCTGGGGTGGCTGCGTCGGAGGGCTTCACTTCCCATTCTTCACTGCCATCTTGTGTCCGCGCATAGGTGGCGTTGGCAGGAAGGGAGGCTGGAACTGTCACAGAATCCACCAAATCTACTCCATTACCTTCGTATAGACCAATCCATACTGGTCCGCTCGGGTCAATGGTGGCTGAGAGATGGGCATGTCCCTTGGTGGGCTGACTGTTTAAAAAGAAAATAAGGTGCTGGCGACCGCCAAGGTTGGTGCGTGGCGCATTATTGGGGATAATGCTCATCTTGGAGATGCGGTCCGGAGCACTGAGCGCCTTGTTGAGTACGGCCGTGTCTGTGGCGATATACATGCCGCGGACATTGTAGGTGGTGAACGACACATTGGCAAGTTCTATCCAGGCCAGATGGGTGTCGTATTCGTCCACAATACTCGCAGTGTTCTGGGTCATCACCTCATTGATCTTGATGTTTTTGGCTCCTTGGCCCATCATCGTGAGGCTGCACAAGACAAAGGCTGTTAGTAATTTGATTTTTTTCATTGAAGTGTTTGATATAAGCTGATAGAAGACTGTGGATCAACCACAGAAGAATAGTACCAAAATCTGGGCTGTCAGAATCCGAAGAAACATACTCAATGGATAGACAGTGGAATAACCCACACCGGGGGCTTCGCGAGAACATACTTGATTAGCATAGGCCAAGGCGGGTGGGGCTGTGTAGGTTCCGGCAAGCATGCCCATGACCATGAAATAGTTGAATTTATAGACCAACTTGGCGATGGGACCGATGATGAGTATCGGTATGACAGTAATCAAAAATCCAGTATAGACATATTTTAAACCATCACCTGAGATAATGGTGTCCCAGAAACCTGCACCGGCTTTGATGCCCACACTGGCAAGGAATAACACCAATCCGATTTCTCGCAACATCATGTTGGCACTGGTCGTCGTATAAGTGACCAGTTTCACGCGGTATCCGAAACGGCCGATGAGAATGGCGATGATGAGGGGGCCACCGGCTAAACCTAATTTCATGGGGACTGGCATGCCGGGAATGGCGATGGGGAGACTGCCAAAAATGATACCGACCATGATTCCTACAAAAATCGTGGCAATGTTGGGCGCATTCAGACGTTTCACGGAGTTGCCCATGATGTCGGCGACACGGTTCACATGGTCTTCTGGACCTACCACCAAGATGCGGTCTCCTATATGGAAGTGGATATTGCGGCTGGCAAATAGATCAATACCATGGCGGGTAATACGGGTCACATTCACACCATATACACTCGAGAAATGCATCTTGCCCATCGTCTTGCCGTTGATCGAGGGGTTGGTGATCACTATACGGCGGGATACCATGGGCTGCTGTTCCAACTTCACATTCCATTCTGAATCTATCTCGGGACCGATGAATGCCTTGATGGGTTCGGCATCTGCTTCCGCGCATACCACGAGCAATTCATCGTCTATCTCAAAAATCGTATCTCTATTGGGAATACTTACCTCGCCATTGTGCAGGTAACGTGAACAGACAAAGTCTCGGTTCAGAAATTGGCTGATCTGAAGTAGGGAGCGACCTGCCAGATAGGCATTCGATACACGCAAATGCATCATGTGGGGCTTGGCATGGGGATTATCGGCTTCTTCTGATGACAACTTTTCCTCTTCATCCTTCAACTTGCTGCGGCTGATATATCTTACGGCAATAGTTGCCAGAATGATACCGGTCACTCCTAAGGGGTAAGCGCAAGCATAACCAGAGGCAATCTGGGGGGCTTGGTCGAAAACAGTGTTCAGCGCTTCTGTGGCGGCACCAAGACCGGGCGTATTGGTCACAGCGCCATAGAGCGTGCCGATCATCATGGGGAGAGTGGACTTATCGCTGGTCTCAAAAAAGATAAAATAACAGGCAAACATCACCAGGATGTTGAGAAGTATCGTCACGGAGGCTAATCCGTTGAGGGTGACTCCATCGCGCTTGAAACTCTCAAAAAAACCAGGACCTACCTGGAGGCCTATCATGAAAACAAAAAGAATCAGACCAAAGTCTTGACAGAAATTCAATACAGTCGTGGGGGCTGTGAAATGAATGTGGCCTGCTAAGATACCGGCAAACAAGACAAACGTGACGCCTAAAGATATGCCGAAGATCTTAATCTTCCCAAGATAGACTCCGACTGCAATCACCACTGCGTATAACAACACGATATGGGCGACAGAGTCTGTGGAAGTAAATAAGTCAATTAACCATTGCATGATGTATCATTGAAAAAGCGAAATCAGGTGCAAAATTACGCATAAAATTGCTCAAATGATAATTTTTGTGCGGTTTTTTATAGACGCACATGAGATTTTTGAATTTTTCACGTTTTATGAAGAACAATGGAGAGAACTGTCATTTCTCGGTGACAAACCGGTCTGCATCGGGACGGGCCTCCTCTGCCTGGATAAGCTCGACGTTCAAACGTTCAATGTAGTTAAGCTCAATATCGTTGTTGGAGGATCTGGGATGATACCAAGACCACTTGGAGAAATAATCCTGCAAATCCTTCGACTGGAAACGGTAGCCGTTCTGAGCGAGGATCGAATTGCGCATGATGCGGAGGGTGGATTTTTTCAGTTTACGGAACTGGCCGTCATTGAGCAGGAAACTACTGGCATAGTTAAAACGTGGAAAATCGTTTCTGGCCCATTTCAGCGCCTCCTCGCGCCCCTTGCGGTGAAACATACCGTATTCGTCTTCTTCCACCTCGTAAAGTGTGATGCCGTCGAGTGAAATGACGGCCTCCCACATCCCTTTTAGGCGATTGGTGCCCGTGACGTTGATGACACCTGTGACATGATCGTTGAAGAGCAGGTGCTCATAGGGAGCCTCTTTTCCTCCTACAGTCACCGACCGCCAATCAATGACGACGGACTCGCCATCGGCTGCTGTATAGCTGCCCTGCAACTGTGCGCCCCACTTGCTCTTCGCCTCTTGTGCTGCGCTGACAACACCCTTTCCGTCGAGAACATTATGCAACAGACCTTTCTGGTCATAGAGGCAGAGCAGTTTGCAGCCGATTTCATCAATGAGAAGCGCCCTCGGTGTGTCACTGAAGGGATTGAAGCCTTTGGGCTCCTCACCTAGCACATACTCATTCTTCTTGCTTGGGTTGGGCGTAAGACGGAACGCCAGCTCTTCTCCTTCCGACATTGCGGTGAAAGATATCGTCTTGTTGGCATTGACCTTGGCTGTATAGTTGAGGCTTCCAATACTCCATCCAGAGCCGTTAGGGATACCTGGATTACTGGGGATAAGAACGCCCTTTCCTGGCTTCATCGAGTCAATCTTCCAGGACTTTCCCACTTTGACGAGCGTGAGCTGGATTGGATACTCATACACATCTTCGTTGAATTTTGAACGGTAGATCACTTTGTAAGTATTCTCCTTCATCTTCTTGACCAGGATTTCCTTAAAGTCACCTAAATCCCATCCGCCTTCTTTATAGAACAGCCATGTAGCCAAACCTTCTCCAGTATCATCGTCATAGTCATAATTGTCGTGGAGATATGCCAATGCCTTTTTCGTTAGGTGTTTCTTCACGAATTCATTATCAAAAAAGCAATTGGTGCCCTCTTGATAGAATTTTTCCAAAAACATCTTGCCATCATCCGCCATCGGGGAGGCCTGTGCCTGTAAGATGATGGCTACCAGTGTAAATACAAAACAAAAGAATCTTTTCATATATAACTCAATTTTTATACAAAGTAATGAAAAAATATAGATAAGCAAACGATATGTTGAAAAACCCCTTTGCCCATTAGTTTGATAGCCAGCACAGAAAAGCCGACAAGCAAAGTAAAGAAGATATAGAGCACATTGTCTGCCCATACTTTGATGGTGTCTGGTTGACAAATTTCAAGCAGAATCAGGTGATCTGGACTGATGGCTCCATGGCGAGTCGTGCAGGTGACAGCAGAAGCCTGATATTGTTCGAAATTGTCACTTTGGTGGATAACCTTGAAGAAATGTGCTGTAGGAGCTACTCTCTTTATAGAGCCTTTTTCTCGGTTGATGAAATCTGTTCTCCGTTGTTGCAACTTATTTTTGGATGAATAGCTGAAAGAATGTGTCTCTTTCGTTCGTGTGCAAAGAAATACGCCTTTCTTGTCTTTAAGTGGACAGACCTGATAAAGGAAAAAATTAATCTTCCGCGTGAAACTACGTCT